>CAYRPL010000039.1:0-13607 GCA_964426045.1 uncultured Alistipes sp.
TTCTACGTCGAGGGTCGCCTGCAATCGCTGCTGCGTGCCGAGCGTATTCTGCTCAACATCATGCAGCGCATGAGTGGTGTAGCCACCCAGACGGCCATCTATGCCGACCGCCTGAAGGGCTACAAGACCAAGGTGCTCGATACGCGCAAGACGACACCCGGTATGCGTGTGCTGGACAAGATGGCCGTGAAGATTGGTGGTGGCGAGAATCACCGCATCGGTCTGTTCGATATGATTCTTTTGAAGGACAACCACATCGACTTCGCAGGAGGTGTCGAGAAGGCTGTTTTGGGAGCCAAGGAGTATTTGAAGGCCAAGGGTAAAAATATCCCCATCGAGTGTGAGGTCCGCTCGTTAGAGGATGTCGACAAGGTCTTTGCCGCCGGAGGTGTGGATCGCATCATGTTCGACAACTTCTCACCCGAGTTAACCCGCCAGGCTGTGGAGAAGGTGGCCGGCCGTTGCGAGACGGAGTCCAGCGGTGGTATTACGCTCGAGACCCTTACCGAGTATGCCGCTTGTGGTGTGGACTTCATCTCGGTAGGTGCCCTGACCCACCAAATCCGCTCGCTGGATATGTCGCTCAAGGCGTGCTAAGGATGAAAAATTTGTGGAATAGTCATACCGCTCTTACGGTACGGCGTGTAGCCCTGCTATACGCCGTACTTGCCTTGTGCCGCCTGTCGTTCTTTTGGTACAACCGCCCACTGATGGGCCAAATCGAGGCCTGGTGGCCTTTGGTGAAGGGTTCGCTGCAGTTCGACACCGTGTCGATTCTCTATGCCGAGGGGCTGTGGTTGGTGCTGGCGTTGCTGCCTCTGCCGCTGGTGGTGCGTGAAAGCCGCCTGTGGCAACGTGCACTCACGGGGCTCTATGCAGCGGTCGGAGCTGTTATTTTAGCCCTCAACCTCTCGGATGCCGTCTACTTCCGCTATACGCAGAAGCGTTTTACGGCCGACGAAATCTTCTTTGCCGACAACAGCAACTCGCTACAGCTGATGGGCAAGTTTATGGCCGAAAATTGGTATCTGGTAGTGGCCTGGGTGCTCCTCTCGCTTCTTTTGGTGTGGGGCGCACGACCCAAGTCCGAGCCTCGCTCACCGATTCGTCGCCCGGGGTGGTACTACCCCGCAGCCACTTTGGTACTGGCCCTCACGGCCGGCCTCGCCATCGGAGGGATTCGCGGCGGCTTTACCCGCATGACACGCCCCATCACCCTCTCGAATGCCACCCTCTACGCCCCCTCGAGTGCCCAAGCCAACCTGATTTTGAGCAACCCCTTCTGCATCCTGCGGACCGCAGGCAGCAGCTCGAAGGTCGAGATTCCCCGCTACCTCTCCACAGAGGAGTCCGAGGCCCTCTACTCGCCCTACCACTACCCCACAACCGAGGTCGAGGCCCCGCTCAAAGGGCGTAATGTGGTACTCTTTATCTTAGAGAGTATGTCGGCCGAGCACTCTTTAGAGCTCTACCCCGAGCTCTATGCCACGCAAGAGGAGAGGGGCTACACCCCCTTCTTAGATTCGCTGATGCGCTCGGGATACTGCTTTCGGAAGATGCACGCCAACGGTCTTCGCTCGATTCAAGCGATGCCCGCTATTTTAGGAAGCATCCCCTCGTTCAAGACCCCCTTTGTGCTGATGCCCCAATCGCTCGGTGAGAGCCGCCCCCTGCCCCGCATCCTGCGTGACGCAGGCTACCGCACCGCCTTCTTCTGCGGTTCGGAGGCGGGCTCGATGGGCTTTGGCGCCTATGCCCGCTCGGCCGGCATCGAGCACCTTTACGCCCGCGAGGAGTATGAGGCCCGATACGGAAAGGGAGATTTCGACGGCTATTGGGGTATCTGGGACGATAAGTTCCTGCAGCTGCTCGGCGACGAGGCCTCCAGCTGGCAAGAACCCTTCTTCGCCACGCTCTTCACCCTCTCGTCGCACCACCCCTTTGTGGTTCCCGACCGCCTGAAGGATTCACTTCCCAAGGGGCACACTCCGATTCACCGCTGTGCCGCCTACGAGGATTGGGCCTTTAGGGAGTTCTTTGCCCGCTACAAGGAGGAGCCCTGGTTTAAGAATACGCTCTTTGTCTTTGTGGCCGACCACGTCTCGTCGGAGCGCTATGGCGAAGCAAGCCGCCATTGGCCCGGAGACCACCACATCATGGGATTTCTCTATGCCCCCGAGAGCTCGCTACGAGGTGAGAGCCTCGAACCGGCCCAGCAGATCGACCTGATGCCCACCATTTTGGGACTTCTGGAAAACCGTGAGCCCTACTTCGCCTTTGGCCGTGACCTCTTTGGCGAGCCCGAGCGCACACCCTGGGCCTTCAGCTACGAAAACGGCTACCAGCTCCTGACTCCGGAGAGCGCCCGCGAACTCTCGCCCGAGATGAGCGAGGAGGATGCTGAGGCCCGAAAATTGAAGGCTCTTGTTCAGCAATACTATGAGCACATCGCTCAAAAGAGTTACGTTGTAAAATGATTTCGTTCAAACCGGTAGAGCTGGCCGATAAGGCGGCCATCGAGGCCTATACGTTGCGCAGCGAGTGCCGCAACTGCGATATGTCGTTTGCCAACATCTACTGCTGGCGCCACTTCCACCAAAGCGCCTGGGCCGTGGTCGATGAATTTCTACTGATTCGCTTTCTGCTGGATGGTAAGCAACAGGTCGGCTATATGCAACCCATCGGCGAGGGGGACTTCTCGCACCTGCTGCCCGCACTTGCGGAGGATGCCCGCCAAAACTTCGGCGCCCCCTTGCGCCTCTACGGACTCTGCCGCGAGGGGCGCCGTGTTTTAACCGAGAGCGGCCGTCGGGACTTTGCCTATGACGACGACCGCGCCCTGTCGGACTATATCTACCTGGCCGAAAACCTGCGCACGCTGCCGGGCCGCAAGTACCAGCCCAAGCGCAACCACCTGAATCGCTTTACCGCAAACTACAACTACCGCTACGAGGCCCTTTCGCCCCGCCACTTTGAGGAGTGCCTTAAGCTCAATGCCGCCTGGCGGGCTGCCCGCACAAACGACTCTGACAGCGAGGCGATGCGCCACGAAGAGCTGGCCCTGAAAGAGGCCTTTGCCCATTGGGAGGAGCTCGGGCTGCGTGGCGGAGTAATCTATGTCGAGGGACAATTGGCCGCCTTTACCTACGGTTCGCAGATCAACTACGACACCTTCGACTGCCACATCGAGAAGGCCGACACACGCTACGAGGGAATCTTTGCGGCTATCAACAAACTCTTTGCCGAGCAGCTGCCCGCCGAATTTACCTATATCAACCGCGAGGAGGATATGGGTCTCGAGGGTCTGCGCCGCTCGAAACTCTCGTACCACCCCGAACTACTCTGGCCCAAGACCACGGCACTGCAACTGCAGGGCGATGCCTTGGCCTGCAAAACGCTCTGGCAGGAGGCCTTTGGTGATGAGGAGTCGTTTATCGACCGCTTTCTGATGCACCACTACCGCTCGGAGCAGATGCTCAAAATCGAAGCGCAGGGGGCCCTTGCGTCGATGCTCCACCTGATACCCTTCGAAGGCGAAGGCGGCGAGCGCATCGGCTATATCTACGGGGTAGCTACGGCTGCCGAGTTCCGCAACCGAGGCTATGCTACCCAACTGCTGCAGGAAGCCATCGAGCGGGGCCGCGAAGCGGGCTTTGATGCCTTAGCCCTGATTCCCGCCCGCGAGGAGTTGCGTCGCTACTACGAACGCTTAGGCTTTGCGGGTCAATACCCCCTGCACCTCCACGCAGCCGACGGCTTCGACTTCGGTACCGGCACCGAGGAGCAAGACCTGGCGATGATTTATCCTTTGAAAAATTCTGAATTCAGAATTCAAAATTCAAAATTTTCTAATATTACTATCCGATAAAACAGAAACAGAGATACATAAGCATCTCTGTTTCTGTTAATTGCCATTACTCAATACTCATTAACCATTAAACGAACGTGTATAGCACTCTATCGTATTCTCCATCAGACAAGTAATGGTCATCGGGCCGACACCTCCGGGGACAGGGGTAATATGCGAGGCAATCGGTTCGATGGCTGCATAGTCCACATCTCCGCACAGCTTGCCCGTCTCGGGGTCGCGGTTCACACCCACGTCGATAACCACCGTGCCCGGGGTGACCATGTCGGCCGTCACAAACTTGGGGCGACCAATGGCTACCACCAGAATCTCGGCCTGGCGGGTGAGCTCGGCAAGGTTTTGGGTGCGGCTGTGGGCGATGGTCACCGTGGCGTTATTATCCAGCAGGAGCTTGGCGACGGGCAGACCCACGATATTGCTGCGGCCGATCACCACGGCACGCTTGCCGGCAATCTCCACACCGGCAGCCTTCAGCAGCTTGATGATACCCTTGGGGGTGCAGGGGAGGATGCAGCGCTCCTTCTGCCACAGGGCAGCCACATTCAGCGGATGGAAGCCATCGACATCCTTCTCCTTGCGGATCGTAGCAATCACCTTCTGCTCCGAGATGTGCTTGGGCAGGGGCAGCTGCACCAGGATACCATCCACCGTCTTATCCTCGTTCAGCTCACGAATCAGCGAGAGAATCTCCTCCTCGGTGACCGTCTCGGGGCGGCGAATCGTCGTATTGGTAATACCCAGAGCATTGCACGCCTGCGCCTTACCCGTTACATAACTTACACTACCGGGGTCCTCACCCACCAAAATCACCACCAAATGGGGCGCTCGGCCGTTCTGGGCAGTAAGCTGAGCCACCTCCTCGGCCATCTCGGCCTTCAACTTGACCGAAAGTTCCTTTCCCGAAATAATCATACCTTTCTATTTTTTTGTTTTACTGCTATCTAACCATTTGCGCTCTTATTGCGCTCTTATTGGGCTCTTATTGCACTTTTATAGGGCCCAATGGCCGATATCGGTGCGGTGAAAGAGGTTGTCGCACTTCACCTTTTCGACCTGCTCGAGGGCGTCACGCTGTGCCTCCTTCAAATCGGCTCCCTGCCCCACCACAAAGAGGACTCGGCCTCCGTTGGTGAGGATTTGCCCCTCCTTCTCGAGGGTTCCCATGTGGTAGGCACGCTTCAGATGCTCGAGGCCCTCAATCTTATGGCCCTTCTCGTAGGCCTCGGGGTAACCCTTCGAGGCGAGGACAATACCGAGCGTGGCGAAGTCGTACCACTCCAACTCGTTCTCCTTATTGGCCGAGGCGGGGCGCTCACCGCGTGCCAGCGAGTAGAAGATATCGACGATATCGCTCTTCAGGCGCGGCAGTACCACCTCGGTCTCGGGATCGCCAAAGCGGGCATTGAACTCAATGACCTTGATCCCCTGGGGGGTCTTCATCAGACCTCCGTAGAGAACTCCCGTAAAGGGGCAACCCTCCTGAACCATGGCCCGAGCCGTCGGTTTAAGAACCTGCTCCAAGGCGTAGGTGCGCTCCTCATCCGAGATAAAGGGCAGGGGCGAATAGGCGCCCATACCACCCGTATTGGGGCCCTTGTCCCCATCGTAGGCGCGTTTATGATCCTGCGAAAGCACCATCGGATAGACCTCCTCGCCCACTACAAAGCAGAGGAACGAGAACTCGGGGCCCGTGAGGAACTCCTCGACAACCACCTTACCCTTACCGAACTTATCGTCCAGCAGCATATCCTTCAGGGCGGCATCGGCCTCCTCCAAGGTCTCGGCAATCACCACACCCTTACCGGCAGCCAGGCCGTCGTACTTCAGCACAGCGGGCAGCGGACGGCTCTCAACATAGGCTCGTGCCTCGGCATAGTCGGTGAAGGAGCGGAAATCGGCCGTCGGAATGGCATACTTCTGCATCAGCTCCTTGGCAAACTCCTTCGAGGACTCGATGCGCGTTGCCGCCTTCGTGGGGCCAAAGATGGTCAGCCCCTCAGCCTGAAAGCGGTCCACGACACCGGCTGCCAAAGCCGCCTCGGGGCCTACGACCGTGAGGTCTATTTCGTGCTCACGGGCAAAAGCCGCGAGGCCCTCGACATCGGTATCCTTCAAGGCCACGCACTCGGCCTGGCGGGCAATACCCGCATTACCCGGAGCGCAATAAATCTTCTCGGCCTTGGGCGAGCGCGACAAGGCATCGACAATGGCGTGCTCACGGCCGCCCGAACCTATAACAAGAATCTTCATTCAGTTCAATATTTTCTAACTTAATCAGTGCTTAAAGTGACGCTCATATGTGAATAACATACTTATTTTCAGCTCATCGGCCTTCTTAATCGAATCCTCGTCACGCACCGAACCTCCAGGCTGTACGATGGCCGAAACGCCTCGCTCGGCAGCCAGCGTCACGCAGTCATCAAAGGGGAAGAAGCCGTCGGAAGCGAGGACAATACCCTCATGTACCCCCTTGGCATTGGCCTGGTTCAGAGCAATCTCGGCCGAACCGATGCGGTTCATCTGACCGGCACCGACACCCAGGGTCTGACCGCCCTTTACGGCCACGATGGCGTTGGACTTCACATGCTTGACGATGCGCCAGCCAAACGAGAGGTCACTGAGCTCCTCGGCCGAGGGGCTCTTTGCGGTCTTGCACTCGGCATCGGCAACAGGCTTGGTCGTAAGGTCGAGCTGCTGCACCAGCAGACCACCATTGACTGCAACATACTGCTGCTGCGTCTTCTCGTCGCGCTCCATCTTCACCTCCAACAGGCGCAGGTTCTTCTTCGTAGTGAGCACCTCCAGGGCCTCGTCGGTAAACTTCGGGGCCATGATAATCTCCAGGAAGATGGGCTTCATCAGCTCGGCCATCTGCTTTGTCACCTCGCAGTTCGTGGCCACGATACCTCCGAAAATCGAGACTGTATCGGCCTCATAGGCCTTTGTCCACGCCTCGACACCATCCTTACCCGTAGCGGCTCCGCAGGGGTTCATGTGCTTCAGTCCCACGCAGAAGGGCTCGTCGAACTCACGCACAATCTGCAGGGCAGCATTGGCATCCTGGATGTTGTTATACGAGAGCTCCTTGCCGTTGAGCTGGCGGGCCGAGGCGAGCGAGTAGCTCACCTCCTGCTGCGTGCGGTAGAAGTTGGCCTGCTGGTGGGGGTTCTCGCCATAGCGCAGCGACTGCACGAGGTCAAACTCCAGGAAGAGCTTTTCGTTCAGGCCGGCCGCCTTACGCATATAGGTAGCAATCATCGCATCGTATTGCGCCGTATGGGTATAGGCCTTGGCCGAGAGTTGCAGACGGGTCTCGGGCTTGGTATTCCCCTCGGCCTCAATCTCGGCAATAATCTGTGCGTAGTCCTCGGGGTGGCAGACCACCGTCACATCGCAGTAGTTCTTGGCCGCCGAGCGCAGCATCGAGGGGCCGCCGATATCGATATTCTCGATGGCATCCTCCATCGTCACGTCGGCCTTCGAGATGGTCTCCTTGAAGGGGTAGAGGTTCACGCAGACCAGGTCGATATACTCAATGGCGTTCTCTTTGAGGGCTGCCCTATGGTTTGCATCGTCACGGCGGGCCAGCAGACCTCCGTGCACCTTGGGGTGGAGGGTCTTGACACGACCGTCACAAATCTCGGGGAAGCCCGTAACGTCGCTGATGTTGATCACCTCAACACCCTCGCTCTGCAGGAGTTTCATCGTGCCACCGGTGGCAATCACCTCCCAACCCAAACGGCGGAGGTTGCGGGCGAACTCCACAACGCCCCGCTTATCACTTACACTAACTAATGCGCGCATATTTCTAATTCCTAATTTTCTATCTCTCTTCACACAAGCGTTTTACGGTATCGATATACAGGGGGTACTCCGTTGCGTGAATCATCGCGGTCAGCTCCTCCAAATCATCCCCTTCATAGGGGAACGAGCGCTGGGCGATAATCTTACCGCCGTCGAGCTCCTGATTCACATAGTGAACCGTCACGCCATAGACCTTGACCCCATAGCGAAAGGCATCCTCGATGGCGTGGGCCCCCTTGAAGGCGGGCAGCAGCGAGGGGTGGATGTTGATCATGCGACCCTCCCAGGCGGCCAGAATCTCATCACCCAGGATGCGCATATAGCCCGCCAGGCAGATCAAATCGACCTGCTTCTCTTCAAGCACCTGCATCACACTACGCTCCCAGGCCTCCTTATTAGAAAACTCCTTTATCGAGTGGCTCCAACGCTCGATGCCCAGCAGCTCGGCCCGCTCATTGACCTTGGCCGAGGGGCGATCCGAGACCATCAGCACAACCTCGGCCGGAATCTCTCCGCTCCGGCACGCCTCGGCCAGCGCCTGGAAGTTGGTTCCCGAGCCGCTGGCAAAGATGGCTATTCGCTTCATCATCCGCTACTTAATCGTTACACCCTCGCCCTCAACCACGCGGCCGATAATCGAGGCCTTCTCGCCGTAGCCACGCAGAATCTCGAGGGCCTTCTCGGCCTCGCTCTCATCCAGGGCGATAACCATACCGATACCCATATTGAAGATGTTGAACATCTCGCGGTGGTTCAGCTTGCCGTAGCGCTCCAAGAGGCGGAATACGGGGAGAATCTCCCACGAACCGGCCTCAACCTCAACACCCTGACCCTCCTTGAGGATGCGGGGAATGTTCTCGTCGAAGCCGCCACCCGTAATGTGGCTGATGCCGTGTACGTCGCACTGACGAATCACATCGAGCACCTGCTTGACATAGATGCGCGTGGGGGTCAGCAGCACCTCACCCAGCAGATTTGTGCCTATCTCCTCGTAGCTCTGCTGCAGATCCAGGGAGGCATCCTCCACAATCTTGCGCACCAGCGAGAAGCCGTTGGAGTGAACGCCACTCGAAGCGATACCGACCAGCACGTCGCCCACCTTCACCTTCGAGCCGTCAATCAGACGCTTCTTCTCGACTACTCCGCAGGTGAAACCGGCGATGTCGTACTCGCCATCGCTGTACATACCCGGCATCTCGGCCGTCTCGCCACCCACCAGGGCACAACCGGCCTGGCGGCAACCCTCGGCGACACCCGAAACAATCGCCTCAATCTTCAGGGGCTCGTTGTGACCCACGGCCACATAGTCTAAGAAGAGCAGCGGCTCGGCACCCTGGGCCAGCACATCGTTTACACACATGGCCACGGCATCGATACCAATCGTGTCGTGCTTATCCATCGCAAAGGCCAACTTCAGTTTCGTACCCACACCGTCGGTACCACTCACCAAGACCGGCTCCTCCACCTTCAGAGCCGAGAGGTCAAACATACCGCCAAAGGCACCAATGTTACCCATTACACCCAAACGCGAGGTCGACGAAACGTGCTTCTTGATGCGACGCACCACCTCATATCCCGCTTCGAGGTTCACCCCCGCAGCTTCATAACTCTTTGCCATACTTTTCTATTCTTTGTATTTTTTCTATTCCCTGTTTAGCAATTTTTTTTAGCAATTTTTTGCTTTAGCTATTTTTTCAGTAACTCCTCCATCGTCTCGTCGTAGAGCTCCGTGGGATAGTGGCGTGTGAAGCAGGCCATACAGAGCTCCTGACGGCCTCCGGCCTTTAAGAGCGACTCGGGCGAAAGGTAGGCCAGCGAGTCGGCGTCGAGCTTTACACGCAGCTGCTCCACCGTGTTGTGGGCACAGGCCAGCTCCTCGAGCGAGGCGACATCCACACCATAGAAGCAGGGGCCGATGAACGGGGGCGAGGCGATGCGCACATGCACCTCCAAGGCTCCCGCCTCGCGCAACATCTTGATAATACGACGCGAGGTCGTACCGCGCACAATCGAGTCGTCAATCAGCGCCACACGCTTGCCCTGCACGATGCTCTTCACGGCCGAGAGCTTCATACGCACACCCTTTTCACGCATCTCCTGCGAGGGCTGGATAAAGGTACGGCCGATATACTTGTTCTTGATGAGTCCCATCTCGTAAGGAATACCGCTCGCCTCGCTATAGCCGCTCGCAGCACTCAAACTCGAGTCGGGGACACCAATCACAATATCGACATCGGCCGGAGCCTCCTGCCACAGCAGGCGACCCGACTCCTTGCGGTAGGAGTGGACATTGCAGCCCTCGATATCGCTGTCGGGGCGGGCAAAGTAGATATACTCCATGGCACACATCAAATGGCGCTTGAACTGCGAGTAGTGCTGGCTGCGGATGCCGTGGTGGTCGATGGTGATAATCTCACCGGGCTCGACGTCGCGAATAAACTCGGCACCAATGGTGTCGAAGGCGCAGGTCTCGGAGCTGATGACATAGCCTTCACCGAGGCGGGCAATCGACAAGGGGCGCAGGCCATGCTTGTCACGGCAGGCATAGATGCGGTTCTGGGTCATAATCAGGAAGGCAAAGGCCCCCTCCATCATATTCAGTGCATCGATAATCGAGTAGATACGCGGACGGTTGGGGCTCACACGCTCCTTCTTAATCAGGTGGGCCAGCACCTCACTATCGGAAGTCGATTGGAAGAGGCTTCCACGATCCTCCAAGTAGCGCTTCAAGAGGTGGGCATTGACAATATTTCCGTTGTGGGCCAGGGCGAAGTTGCCCGAGTTGTGGTGGAAGAGGAAGGGCTGGATATTCTCCTCACCCGCACCTCCGGCCGTCGTATAGCGCACATGGCCGATGGCCATCTTACCTTTCAGTTTCTGCAACTGCTGCTCACGGAAGACCTCCGTAACCAACCCCGGGCCCTTGACGCGGCTAAACTTGCCCTCGCTATCGACGCTCACGATACCGGCTCCCTCCTGGCCGCGGTGTTGCAGCGAGTGAAGGCCGTAGTAGGCCAGCGACGAGGCGTTCTCGACCCCATAGACCGCAAAGACACCGCACTCCTCGTGCAGCTCTCGGTCCGGAACCGTAATCATCGGATTCATATCTTCTATTTTATTCATACTCTATTGGCTCGGTTAGTTGTTAATCACCCCCTCCAGGCGGTTCAAAATCTCCTCATAGGCCTCTCGAATACGACCCAAATCGCGACGGAATCGGTCCTTATCGAGCTTCTTGCCCGTCTTGATATCCCACAGGCGGCAGGTATCGGGCGAGAGCTCGTCGGCCAGGATAATTTCGCCTTCGGGCGTGCGGCCAAACTCCATCTTGAAGTCCACCAGCTCGATACCCGCCTGCTCGAAGAGCCCCTTGAGCAGCACATTGATACGCTCTGCCAGGCCATAAATCACCTTCAGCTCCTCATAGCTTGTCAACTTCATCGCCACAGCGTGGTGGTCGTTCATCAACGGATCGTCTAAATCGTCACGCTTGTAGCAGAGGTCATAGATCACATTCTCGGGTTTGGTGCCCTCCTCCAGCCCCAGGCGCATGGCCATCGAGCCGGCAATCGTGTTGCGCACCACCACCTCCAAGGGAATCACCTCCACACGGCGGCAGAGCTGGTCACACTCGTCGAGCAGCTCCACAAAGTGGGTCTTGATGCCCTGCTTCTCGAGGTAGCGGTAGAGCAGGGCCGAGATGGCCGAAGTCACCTTGCCCTTGCCTACGATGGTCGCCTTCTTGATATTGTTAAATGCCGTTGCCGTATCCTTATAGCGGACAACAACCTGCTCCGGGTTCTCGGTCAGAAAGACCTGCTTGGCCTTTCCCTCATAGAGCAACTCCTTAAGTTCCATTATCTCTTTGTGTTACTTAACTTTACTGTTTACGGAAATAGCGCACGGCATTCTCGAAGAGCGGCTGGCGCTTCTCACCTGCGATGTTCTTCATCAGGTTCTCCTCGTAGCGCTCCGTGTGGCCCATCTTACCCAGAATCTGACCGCACTCCGAGATGATACCCTCGATGGCGTAGTACGAACCATTGGGGTTGGCCGGAGCCTCAGCTGTGGGCTGACCCTCGGAGTCGGCATACTGGAAGGCCACCTGACCCTTCTTAAAGAGCTCTGCGGCCAGCTCCTCGCTCACCACGAACTTACCCTCACCGTGGCTTACGGCAATGGCGTGCAGGTCGCCGACCTCGAAGCTCGAGAGCCAGGGCGAGTTGGTCGAGGCGATGCGTGTGGTAACCATCTGCGAGATGTGGCGGTTGATGTCGTTGCGGAAGAGCGTGGGCGAAGACTCCGTTACACGGCCTAAGCGACCGTAGGGCAGCAGACCCGACTTGACCAGCGCCTGGAAGCCGTTGCAGATACCGATAATCAGACCTCCGCGATCCAACAGGCGGTGAATTTCCTCCGCAATCTCCTTGTTATTCAGCACATTGACAATCAGCTTGGCGCTTCCATCGGGCTCGTCACCGGCCGA
Organism: uncultured Alistipes sp.; assembly: GCA_964426045.1. Taxonomy (GTDB): domain Bacteria; phylum Bacteroidota; class Bacteroidia; order Bacteroidales; family Rikenellaceae; genus Alistipes. Next base: position 12,159 of record CAYRPL010000039.1, read on the forward strand.
GAAACCACCACTCAGAGCCAGGATGTGGCACTCGCTGATGTGGCGCTTCATTTCGGCAATCGAGCGCAGGATATCCTCGCTTTCGAGGTTGCAGAGCACACTCGAGCGGCACTCGGCACCTGCACGGCGGAAGGCACGAGCTACATCGTAGTCGCAGTTCGTGCCGGGGAATACGGGCAGGTAGACAATCGGATGCTCGACGGCCTCACCCGGGTAGGTGAAGCTGCGCTTCGGGTGCTCGAGGGCCATCATCGGGGCTTGGTTTACCCCCTTGTCGGGATAGATGGTGGCAAAGCGCTCGGAGTTGGCACGGTGCAGCTGCTCGATGGGCATCTGAACGCCGTTGATGCAGATGCTCTCGGCCTCCACGGTGCGACCCAGCAGGCGGGCATCGGCACAATCGAGCGGCTCTTTCGACTCCACGACAAACGAACCGTACTTATAGTCGAAGAGTTCCGAGGCCGAAATCTCCACCTGGCAACCGATGCGGTTACCGAAGGACATCTTGGCCAACGCCTCGGCGACACCACCCAGCTGCAGGGCCCAGGCTGAGAGAACCTTTCCCTCCTCTATGCAATCCGACAGATATGTAAAATTGCGCTTCAGAGCCTCCGTGTCGGGCATATAGTTCTCCTTGGCCTTGTGCTCCAAGAGGTAGATGTAGTTGCCGGCAGCCTTGAACTCGGGCGAAATCACCTTGCGTGCATCCACGGTTGTAATACCGAAGGCAATCAGGGTGGGGGGCACGTTGATATCACGGAACGTACCGCTCATCGAGTCCTTACCGCCAATCGAGGGAAGACCCAACTCGACCTGCATCTTCAGCGTTGCGAGCAGGGCACCCAAGGGCTTACCCCACGAGTGGGCATCGTGCGTCATACGCTCGAAGTACTCCTGGTACGAGAAGCGCATCTTATCGTAGCGACCACCCGCAGCCACCACCTTCGCACAGGCCTCAACAACCGAGTAGGCGGCTCCGTGGTAGGGGCTCCAGGCCATCAGGTAGGGGTTGTAACCGTAAGCCATCATCGAGGCCGTATTGGTAAAGCCTGGGGTGGGGAGTTTCTGACACGAAACCTGCGTCTCGGTCTGCTGCGTGCGACCTCCGTAGGGCATCAGCACCGTCGAGGCTCCGATGGTCGAGTCGAACATCTCGATAAGGCCCTTTTGGGTTAGCACATTATCCGACTGCAGGTGGTTGAGCATCTGCTCCTCGAGTCCCTCTCCGGCCACCTCCTGGTGGAAGGGGTCCCGATTTTCGGCCGCCTCGATGGCTGCCGCAGCATAGTGCTTGGCTCCGGCCGAGTCGATAAACTCGCGGCTCAGATCGACCACTAACTCACCCTTATAGTACATACGCATACGGGCCGTGTCGGTCACATCGGCCACATGCGTAGTTTCGATATTCTCCTCGGCACAATAGCGGCAGAACTCCTCGACATCCTTGCG
>CAYRPL010000040.1:0-13546 GCA_964426045.1 uncultured Alistipes sp.
GATTGTGGCCCTTGACGTACACTCGGGCAAGTTGGTGGCCATTGGTCACCAGGCCCGTCAGATGCACGAGAAGACCAACCCCAACATCAAAACCATCCGCCCGCTGAAGGATGGTGTGATTGCCGACTTCAATGCCACGGAGTTGATGCTCAAAGGGATGATTAAGAAGGTGAAGACCTCGGGTTCGTTCTTCTCGCCCTCGCTCAGAATGGTAATCTGCATCCCCTCGGGTTCGACCAACGTCGAGATTCGTGCCGTGCGTGACTCGGCCGAGCACGCCGGAGGCCGTGAGGTCTACATGATTTACGAACCGATGGCTGCTGCGCTGGGTGCCGGTCTGGATGTCGAGGCTCCCGAGGGTAATATGGTCATCGACATCGGTGGCGGTACTTCGGAGATTGCCTGCATCTCGCTGGGTGGTATTGTGTGCTCCGAGTCGATTAACGTTGCCGGTGACGTCTTTACGACCGATATTCAGAACTATGTGCGTCAGCAGCACAACATCCGCATCGGAGAGCGCACGGCCGAGGCCATCAAGTGTGCCATTGGAGCTGCCGTGCCCGACCTGGGCGAGGAGGCTCCCGAGGATTTCGAGGTAACGGGTCCCGATATGCTCTCGTTCCTGCCGAAGACCGTCTCGCTGAACTACAACGAGATTGCCTACGCTCTGGAGAAGTCGCTTGTCAAGCTGGATGCTGCCCTGATGAAGGTGCTCGAGACGATGCCCCCCGAGCTCTATGCCGATATCGTGAAGAACGGTATCTACTTAGCCGGAGGTGGTGCCCTGCTCAAGGGTCTGGATAAGCGCCTGAGTGAAAAGACCGGTATTCCGTTCCACGTTGCCGACGATCCGTTGCGTGCCGTGGCCCGCGGTACGGGTATTGCGCTTAAGAATATCAACGGCTTCTCGTTCTTGATGAAGTAATAAGGAAGCACTTCCATGAAATTGAGGAGCCTCTGAGGCTCCTCCTTTTTAACCCGTGTGTCGTGAACAAACTGCTGGAATTTATCCGTAGCGTCTATGTGGTGGTTATCTTCGTGCTGTTGGAGGTAATCACCCTGAGCCACTATGCGCAGTCCAATGCCTATACGCAGGCCCGTCTGCTGACCCGCTCGAATCGTGTGGTGGGGGGTGTGCAGGGAGCCTTTACCCGCGTGAGAACCTTCTGTCAGCTGGGGGCCGAGAACAGGCGTCTTGCCGAGCGTATCATCTCCTTAGAGCAGGAGCTGGCGGCCTACCGTACGGCCGAGGCTGAGGGTCGCTTGGCTCGTCAGGCCGACACGCTGCGTAAGCTGCCCTACTTCTACTCGATGGCCCGCGTGACGGAGAGTACGATCAACCGTACGCGCAACTTTGTGGTCATCGACCGTGGCTCGGCCCAGGGCGTGGAGGTCGATATGGCTCTGCTGGCGGCCAACGGAGCGATGGCGGGACACATCGTAAGTGTCTCGAGGAACTATGCCGTGGCCCTCTCGATTCTCAACCCCCGATTCCAGGCCAGCGGCAAGCTGAGCCACGACCCCGCCTACTACGGGTCGATTCGCTGGGAGGGGGACGGACACCGCTATGTGACGATGCACGAGCTCTCGAAGTATGCTGACATTCACGTTGGCGACAAGATTATCTCGACCGGATTCTCGGACTACTTCCCTGCCGATATTCCGATTGGTGAGGTCGAGAGCTTTGCACTCAACGAGACGGGAACCTACTACACGGTTCGGGTACGCCTTGCGGCCGACCTGAGCTCGCTTTCGGATGTGATTCTGGCCCGCAGCCGCGACTACGAGGAGCTGAAGGGGCTGGAGGCCAAACTCAAAAAACGCTACCAATAGTATGTATCGCATATTTGCCTATACGTTGCTCTTTGTGGTCTCGATGCTGATGCAGATCTTCTTTTTCGATAATCTGGCCATCAGCGTCTACCTCGCACCACTGGTCTACGTCGGATTTATCGCTCTGCTGCCGATGGAGACCCTGCCGATTGTGGTGCTCGGATGCGGACTGCTCACCGGCCTTGTGATGGATTGGTCGATGGGGCTCGAGGGTATCAATACGGCTGTAACCCTCTTCTCGGCCTTCACGCGCGGGATGGTGATGAACCTCACCATTGGCAAGGAAACGGTGCGTGAAGGGGGTGTGCCGACCGTCTGGAAGGTGGGTAACTACTCCTTTATCCTCTACCTGTGCCTCTTTGTGGCCCTGCACCACCTGGCGTTCTTCCTTTTGGAGAGCCTCTCGGTCGATCTGTTGCCCTATGTACTGCTGCGCTTTGCTCTCAGCTCGGCAGTCAGTGTATGTTTTATCTGGCTCTTCTCGCAACTCTTCCTCTCTAAACTCTCGTCGTTATGAGTCATTTTGAAGATTTCCAACGGATGAGGACCCTCCAGCTGGTGGTGCTCTTCATCTTCGTCGTTATAGGTTTGAGGCTCTTCCACTTGCAGATTCTCAACCCCAAGTACAAAGATCTGGCCGATGGCAATGCCCTGATTTATGAGGTGCAGTATCCTCCGCGCGGTGAGGTCTTTGACCGCAACGGCGAGTACCTCGTTAAGTCACGCGAGTGCTACGATCTGATGGTCACCTGGCGCGAAATGGATCGCAACGGATTCGATACGTTGCGTATGTGCTCGGTGCTCGGCATCTCGAAGGAGCGCCTCGTTAAGCGTCTGAAGGATGCCAGAATGAGTCCCCGCAAGGCCTGTCTGATTACCAACTTCGTATCGAAGGAGGATAAACTGCGCTTCGATGCCTGCGGATTCAAGGGTTTTCATGCCGTCTATCGCACGGCCCGCGAATACCCGATGCAGGTGGGAGGCAACCTGCTGGGCTTCGTCAGCGAGGTCAATGAGCGCGATTTGGAGCGTGACGCCTACTATCGTGCGGGCGACTACATCGGAAAGACGGGTGTTGAGTCGGCCTATGAGGAGCTGCTGCGTGGCAAGAAGGGTGTCAAGGTGTTGGAGCGTGATACCCACGGAGCCATCAAGGGTTCCTATATGGAGGGAATGTACGATACGCTGCCCGAGGCGGGAAGCTATCTGGTCTGCACCATTGATGCCAAGTTGCAGAAGTTCTGCGAGGAGCTGATGGTGGGCAAGGTCGGCGCTGCCGTGGCCATCGAACCCTCGACGGGTGAGATTCTGATGATGGTCTCGTCGCCCACCTACGACCCCGACGAATTGGTCGGCCGCCAGCGCGGCAACCACTATATGCAGTTGCTGGGCAACAAGCGTCAGCCGCTCTATAACCGTGCGGTGAGTGCCCGCTATCCGCCCGGCTCGACCTTCAAGTTAGTGCAGGGCCTTATCGCCCTGCAGGAGGGTGTGTTGACCCCCTCGATGCGCTATCCCTGCCACGGCGGTTACTCCTATACTGCCACACGCAAGGTGGGATGCCACGCTCATCCCTCACCCCTGGATCTGCGTGATGCCGTGGCCAACTCCTGCAATGCCTACTTCTGCTATGTCTTTCGCGATGTGTTGGATAAGACCTCTGCAAATGTAAAGGAGGGCTTCGAGAAGTGGGAGGAGTATGTGCGCAGCTTCGGCTTTGGCCGCAAGTTGGACTCCGACTTCCTGAGCGAGGGTAACGGCTATGTTCCCGACAAGGGTTTCTATGACAAGCGTTACAGGGGATCCTGGAAGTCGCAGACGGTTATTTCGCTCTCAATCGGACAGGGCGAGCTGGGTTGTACACCCCTGCAGATGGCCAACCTGGCGGCCATCATCGCCAACCGCGGCTACTACTACATCCCCCACATCGTCAAGGAGGTTGAGGGTCGGGATTCGCTCGATGCACGCTTCTATGAGCGCCACTATACGATGGTCGACTCGAAACACTTCGAGCCCATCGTCGAGGGTATGTGGCGGGGTGTGAATGTGGCGGGAACCTCGACCTTGGCCAAGTTGGAGGGGCTGGATGTCTGCGGCAAGACCGGAACGGCACAAAACCCCCACGGCGCTGACCACTCGACCTTCCTCTCGTTTGCTCCGAAGGATAACCCGAAGATTGCCATCTCGGTCTACGTCGAGAATGCCGGCTATGGAGCTGCGGCGGCTGTGCCCATCGCCTCGCTCTTGGAGGAGTACTACCTGACCGATACCATTACCCGCCCCCATCTGGTGGAGTATGTCAAGAATCTGAAACCCAATTATCGTCAATATTAGCCCTATGATACAGTCAAATACAAAATCGGGTCTCTTCGAGGGGGTGGATCGCTGGGCGGTGCTCTACTACCTGCTGCTGGTGCTCTTCGGATGCCTCTGTATCACCTCCGCTTCGTCGGAGGACAGCTCGGGCGGATTGTTCTCCTTCAGCCACTTCTATACCAAACAGTTGGTCTGGATGGGGGTAGCCTGGTTCTTCGCCCTGCTGGTGCTGCTGCTCGATGCCAGCTTGTTCCATAAGTGGGCCTATATCGCCTACGGAGGCGGCTTGTTGCTTTTGCTCTCGACGCTGGTTATTGGTACCGAGGTCAATGGCGCCAAGGCCTGGATTAACCTCGGAGTGATGAATTGGCAGCCCGTCGAGGTGGTGAAGATTGCCACGGCCCTTGCCATGGCCCGTATGATGAGTGAGTACTCCTTCTCGATCTCTCGACCCGGGGATCTGGTGCGTGTCGGACTGCTGCTGCTGGCTCCGCTGGCCATCATCGTACTGCAGAACGATACCGGCTCGGGTATTGTGCTGGGTTCGTTCCTCTTTGTGCTCTACCGCGAGGGCCTCAACAAGTGGCTCTGCATCCCGATTCTGATGGTGGCCGGACTGTTTATCATCTCCTTCCTGTTGTCACCCATCGCTCTGTTGCTGTTGATGATTTTAGTCTGCACCCTCTCGGAGGCGATGATGAACCGACGCTGGCGCTCGCGCATTATCTTCCTGGCAGCCCTCTTCCTCTGCTCCCATGTGCTCTACTTTGGCGTGCAACTCTTCTGGCCCGGGGGTATCTCCTACTACGGAGCCCTGCTCTCGGTTACGCTGTTCTCGGCGGCCGGTGTGGCTCTCTACGCCTTCCGGGCCAACCTGCAAAATATCTTCCTGATATTGGGCCTCTTCATCTGCTCGCTCATCTTTTTGGATACCACGGACTACGTCTTTAACTCGGTATTGAAGGAGCACCAGCAGGATCGTATTCGCACCTTTTTGGGGCTGAAGGAGGATCCGCGCGGTCTGGGCTACAATGTCAATCAGTCGAAGATTGCCATCGGCTCGGGCGGCCTGACCGGAAAGGGATTTATGGAGGGCACGCAGATTAAATATGGCTTTGTGCCCGAGAAGCATACCGACTTCATCTTCTGCACCGTGGGTGAGGAGTGGGGATTTCTGGGTACGATGTTCGTACTGGGACTCTTCTGCCTGCTGATTCTGCGCCTGATGCGTATGGGTGAGCGTCAGGAGGAGCCCTTCGGCCGCATCTACTGTTACTGTGTGGCTGCGATTCTGCTCTTCCATGTGATGGTCAATGTCGGCATGACCATCGGACTGATGCCCGTGATGGGTATTCCGCTGCCCTTTATGAGCTATGGCGGTTCGTCGCTGATGGCCTTCACCGTGCTGCTCTTTATCGCCATCCGCTTAGATGCTTCGACTCGAACTTTTAATTTCAGATAACCATGTCCCATACGCCTGTCTTAAATCCCGAAAAACGAGGCCTGAGTTCGGCTCAGGTGGCCGAGAGCCGTCGCCAAAACGGCGAAAACCGCATCACTCCCCCGAAGGATAACTCGGCCTGGGAGCTGCTGGCCGATAAGTTCCGCGACCCGATTGTCCGCATCCTGATCTTTGCGGCGCTGCTTTCACTCGGTGTCGCCTTTATCGATGGCGAATTTACCGAAACCATCGGTATCATCTGTGCCATTTTGCTCGCTACGGGCGTAGGATTCCTCTTCGAGTGGGATGCCATGCGTCGCTTTAAGCGCCTGAATCAGGTGAATGATGACGAGGCGGTTAAGGTGGTGCGCGATGGCGAGGTGTGCCAGATTGCCCGCCACGAGGTGGTCGTGGGGGACTATGTGCTTATTGAGAGCGGCGAGACGATTCCGGCCGATGGTCAGCTTGTCGAGGCTGTGTCGCTGAGCATCAACGAATCGACCCTCACGGGTGAGCCCCTCTGCCGCAAGACCACCGACCCCGAGCGCTTCGATAAGGAGGCCACCTACCCCTCGAATGTGGTGCTGCGCGGTACGACGGTCTGCGAGGGCTATGGCGCCATGCGTGTCGAGCAGGTGGGCGATAAGACCGAGGCGGGACGTGTGAACGAACAATCGACCCTCGATAGTGGCGAACAGACCCCGCTTAACCGACAGCTCGAACGTCTTTCAAAGTGGATTGGCCGCATCGGATTCTCGCTCGCAGGGCTGATATTTCTCTTTATGGTTGCCAAGGGATTTATCAATGGCGAGCTCCTTACGGGCGATTGGGTCGCCACGACGCGCTACCTGCTGGAGATCTTTATGGTCTCGGTGGCTATTATCGTGATGGCCGTTCCGGAGGGTCTGCCGATGGCCATCACCCTCTCGTTAGCCCTCTCGATGCGCCGCATGCTCAAGACCAACAACCTGGTGCGCAAGATGCACGCCTGCGAGACGATGGGTGCCGTGACGGTCATCTGCACCGACAAGACCGGTACGCTGACCCTGAACCGAATGACCGTTGAGGCCGTAGCCCCCTTTGCGGAGTATCGCCCCGAGGAGCTGGCCCTGGCCTTAGCCTCGAACTCGACGGCCCACCTGGACAGCCATGGCGAGCCGCTCGGAAATCCCACCGAGGGCGCTCTGCTGCGCTACTTGGCGGCCAACAACTACTCCTATCAGCAGCTGCGCGAGTCGGCACCGGTGGTGGATCGCATCCCCTTCTCGACCGAGCGCAAGTATATGGCTACGCTGGTCGAGCTGCCGGCAAGCGGTAAGCGTCTGTTGCTCGTGAAGGGAGCCCCCGAGATTGTGCGCACGCTCTGCTGTGCCGATGGTCGTGACGAGGAGTTTACCGAGCAGCTGACCTCCTACCAGCGTCAGGCTCTGCGCACCTTAGGTATCGCCTGGTGCGAGAGCTCGGCTGACACCTGCGAAGAGGCTCTGAAGGCGGGCGACTTGCAATTCAAGGCGGCCTTTGCCATTGGCGATCCGGTGCGCGAGGAGGTGCCGGCGGCTGTAGCCCGCTGCCTGGGTGCCGGCATCCAAATCAAGGTTGTGACGGGTGATACCTCGGCGACGGCCATTGAGATTGCCCGCCGCATCGGACTTTGGAACGACGAGACCGACGGTGAGCGTCAGCACATCACCGGTCCCGATTTTGCCAACTCCTCGGATGAAGAGCTACTCGACCGAGTGCTGGATTTGAAGGTTATTTCGCGTGCCCGACCGTTAGATAAACAGCGCTTGGTACGCCTGCTGCAACAGCGTGAGCAGGTGGTGGCCGTAACGGGTGACGGCACGAACGATGCTCCGGCGCTGAACTTCGCCAACGTGGGCCTGGCCATGGGCTCGGGAACCTCCGTAGCCAAGGAGGCGGGTGATATTACGCTGCTCGACGACAGCTTCCGCTCCATCACGACGGCCGTATTGTGGGGCCGCTCGCTCTACCGCAATATCCAGCGCTTTGTCCTCTTCCAGCTGACCATCAACTTTGCCGCCATTGTCATCGTCTTTGTCGGCTCGCTTATCGGTTCGGAGCTCCCCCTGACGGTGGTGCAGATGCTCTGGGTGAACCTTATCATGGATACCTTTGCGGCGATGGCCCTCGCTTCGCTGCCCCCCGAAGAGGAGGTGATGCGCGAAAAGCCCCGCCCGCGCGACCAATTCATCATCACCCGACCGATGACCGCATCTATTTTCGGCTATGGAGCCCTCTTTATCGTGGCCTTGCTCGGTATGATGTGTTGCTGGGATAAGGCGGCCGGTGAGCCTACGCTGCGCCAGCTGACCATCTTCTTTACCACCTTTGTCTTTCTGCAGTTCTGGAATCTCTTCAACGCCAAGGGATTCGCTACGCGTCACCTCTCGGGGTTGGACCACCGCGGTTGCAAGATGTTCTTTACGGTGCTGCTGCTCATTGGCCTTGGTCAGGCCGCCATTACGCAGTGGGGTGGTGAGGTCTTCCGCACCTGCCCGCTCGACAGCGATACCTGGGCCTATATCCTCGCTCTGACCTCGCTGGTTGCCGTTGGTGGCGAACAGCTGCGCTGGATTCGGCGCAAACTCCAATAGGGTAGGATAGCCCAAGCCAATGGGGCTATAAAAAAGTGTGATTGAAATCCGGGTCGTGAAGCCGTAAACTGCACTATCTTTGCAGCAGGAGAAGAGAACTAAAAACTTTACGACTATGGATAAATACATTTGTACGCCTTGCGGCTGGGAGTATGACCCTGCCCTTGGAGATCCCGACCACGGAATCGCCCCCGGAACCCCTTTTGAGGAGTTGCCCGATGATTGGACCTGCCCCGTTTGCGGCGTAGGTAAGGATATGTTCGAAAAAGAGTAGGATAAGAGCTCCCTTGCAAATCGTTGCAAGGGAGCTCTTATCCTATTACCCTCTACCGTCTCTCCTAGGCGGGGTGTGCGGGGTCGTCGGCTGTGAGAGCCTCGGCGAGAGAGAGCCCCAGGGCCTTTGCGACCCCCTCGCCGTAGGAGGGGTCGGCACGGTGGCAGTTGCGGATGTGGCGCTGCTTGATAAAGAGTGCCGCATCGCCCATGGCACGGGCCGTATTCTCGCAGGTGACCTTTTGCTCGTCGGGCGGCATCAGACGCCATAGCTTGCCCGGCTGTGTGTAGTAATCGTTGTCGAGCTCTCGCTCGTCGTAGTTATACACTTCGCCCGTAACAGCCAATGGCGGCTCTTTGAGTGCGGGCGAATCCTGCCACTCGCCATAGCTGTTCGGCTCGTATGCTATCGTGCGTCCTGCGTTATCGTCGGTGCGCATCTGACCGTCGCGGTGGTAGGCGTGGTAGGGACAGCGCGGGCGATTGACGGGTATTAGGTGGTGATTTACACCCAAGCGGTAGCGTTGTGCATCGCCATAGGAGAAGAGTCGCCCCTGCAACATCTTATCAGGCGAGAAGCCTATGCCGTCGATGATATTCATCGGGTTGAATGCCGCCTGCTCGACCTCGGCAAAGAAGTTCTCGGGGTTTCTATTCAGCTCCAAGATACCCACATCGTGCAGCGGAAAGTCGCCGTGATACCACACCTTTGTCAAGTCAAACGGGTTGATGTGATACTCACGCGCCTGATCCTCGGTCATCAACTGCACCTGCATCAGCCAACGGGGAAAGTCGCCCCGCTCGATAGCCTCGAACAGATCGCGCTGGTGCGACTCGCGGTCTTTGGCAATAATCTGTTCCGCCTCCTCGTCGGTCAAGTTCTTAATGCCCTGTAAGGTGCGCAGGTGAAACTTTACCCAGGTACGGCGATTTTCGGCATTGATAAAGCTGTAGGTGTGGCTCCCGAAGCCGTGCATGTGGCGAAACGAGCGGGGAATGCCGCGTGGAGACATCGTGATGGTCACCTGGTGCAGCGCCTCGGGCAGCAGGGTCCAGAAGTCCCAATTGCTGTTTGCCGAGCGCATACCCGTTCTCGGGTCACGCTTGATGGCGTGGTTCAAATCGGGGAACTTCAGCGGGTCGCGCAGAAAGAATACGGGCGTATTGTTGCCCACCAAATCCCAATTGCCGGTCTCGGTATAGAACTTCATCGCAAAGCCGCGAATATCACGCTCGGCATCAGCTGCACCACGCTCACCCGCCACGGTCGAGAAGCGGACAAAACACTCGGTTCTCTTACCCACCTTCGCAAATATCGAGGCCCGCGTATAGGCTGTGATGTCGTGCGTGACGGTAAAGGTGCCGTATGCTCCTGCGCCTTTGGCGTGCATACGACGCTCGGGAATCACCTCACGGTCAAAGTGAGCGAGTTTTTCAATAAGCCACGGATCCTGCATCGTAACGGGACCCCGCACACCTGCTGTCTGCGTATTCTGGTTGTCAGCAATGGGGCGGCCATTCTCGGCCGTCAGTTGTTTTTTCTCTTGCTCTTTCATACGGGAAATTTTTCACTTTCTCCCTCTCGAAAACCGTACCAATTTTTAATTAGGAATTAGGAATTAGGAATTAGGAATTAGGAATCTTCCCTATTGACCCAAAAAAATTTTTTAATTGTGAATTGTGAATTGTGAATTGTGAATTTTTTATATAGGTATCCTCGCTTTTTTGTGTTTTTTTGCAAGAAATTTGTAAAAAATATATACTTTGTATTGCAAAGTAGTGAAATTTGTTTTATATTTGCAGTGTGAAAGTAGTTAAAAAGTATAACAACCAATAAAAATTAGTAAAAATGAAAGAGACCCAAAGTGCCAGCCTTGCATCGCAATCCTTTGTCTTTGAGGTGGATGCTTATCAGGAGCTGAAGAGCTATCTGGATGATGTGGCCTCGCGTCTGCCGCTCGGCGACCGGGAGACGTTGGAGGATGTCGAGTATCGTTTCGCTGAGATCTTCAGCGAGAAGCTCTCGTCGCCGATGATGGTGGTGACCCTTCGGATGGTAGGGGAGGCAACAGCCCAGATGGGTTCGCCGGCCGCCTTTGGTGAGCCGCGCGGTGGGGCCTCGACCGAGGAGGCTGAAGAGCCCCAGCGGGTACGCGGACGGCTCTGCCGCTCACGCACGAACCGCTCGATAGCGGGTGTTTGCGGGGGCTTGGCGGCCTACTTCCGCATCGATGCCACGCTGTTGCGTCTGGTTACGCTGCTGCTGATTCTCTTCGGCGGTCTTTCGATTTGGTTCTACATTATTTTGTGGATATTGCTCCCCGAGGAGCCCCTGACGGCCGAGGGTAATCGTGCTGCAGGATGTTAGTTGTAAACGAAAAAGGAAGTAAAATTATGGCAGAAGACAATGTAAAGGCGCAACTGCGCAAAGGAATTTTGGAGTACTGCATCCTCGCCATCCTCTCGCGCGAGGACTCCTACGCCCCGAAGATTATCTCCGAGTTGAAACGGGCCCAGATGATTGTGGTCGAGGGTACCCTCTATCCGATTCTGACCCGTCAGAAGAACCAGGGGTTGCTGACCTACCGCTGGGAGGAGTCGCCCCAGGGGCCTCCGCGCAAATACTACACCCTGACCGATAAGGGGCGCGAGCAGCTGAAGTATTTTGATGAGGCGTGGAATGAGCTGGTCGAGCAGATTCGACTGATCCGTTCGGAAGCACTCTAAGATATTTAGAAGTGAACCAATGAATAGAAAGTTCCAAAAATAGAAACATCTAAAATAGAAAACTATGAATATGATTGTAAGACAAATAGTGATGCTGGCTGCGATGCTGGCCATCGCAATCCAGGCTTCGGGCTGTGTGCAGGTTAAGAGCAACGTAACGGCCGAGGAGATCGCCTCGTTGGTTTCGCCCAAGAGGCTGAAGGGCAACGGAAAGATTGTTGCCAAGTCGATAGATGTGCCCGAATTTACCCGCATCAGTGCCCACCGCTCGGCCGATGTGACGCTCGTGGCGGGCGATGTAAAGCAGATTCAGGTGCGTGCCGATGAGAATGTGATGCCCTATCTGGTTATCACCTGCCAGCGCGGGGAGCTCAACATCACCATCGATGATGCCATCAAAAATGTGGGCGATATCACCTTCGAGGTTGCGGTGCCGATGAATAAGCAGATTTCCCACTTGAGATCAACCTCTGCGGCCGAGATTGAGGTGCAGGAGGGACTTACCCTCACGGTGGAACACACCCTGAAGCTCGATGCCTCGTCGGCTTCCAAGATTAAGGGTTCGTATGGGGCCAAGGAGCTCTCGGCACAGGCTTCGTCGGCCGCCGAGATTGATGGTTGCTTCCGAGCTGCGAAGGTGGAGATGGACGCCTCGTCGTCGGCCGATATCGAGGGCTCGGTGATGGCCGAGCAGCTGACGGCCAACGCCTCGTCGGCCGCCACTATCGAGCTGGAGGGTACGGCCTCCCGAGCCCGAATGCAGGCTTCGTCGGCCGCAGATATCGAGTGCGAGGATCTGGTAACGACCCAGTGCACGGCCGAGGCTTCGTCGGCGGCCGAGGTTTGCTGCCACTGTACAGGCGATTTGAAGGCTTCGGCCTTCTCGGGCGGCTCGGTGCGCTATGAGGGCAACCCCGCAACGACCGAATTTTCAAAATCGTCGGGAGGCTCTGTACATCCGGCCAACTAACCCCTAAAAAAAGAAACACTATGAATGAAGTGAAGAAATGCAGTATCTCGGGCATCTCGTTCCTCTTTGAGGTGGATGCCTATGCCGAGCTCTCGGCCTACCTCGAGGAGCTTCGCAAGCAATATAAGGGAAATCCCGATGGCGAGGAGATTATCGCCGATATCGAGGCCCGCATCGCCGAGCTGATTCTCTCGACGCAGGATAACGGCCGTGCCGTAGCCCTTCCGTTGGTGAAGAATATCATCGCCCAGATGGGTTCGGCAGCCGAAATCGAGGAGGAGAGCTCGACTGCAGAGGAGCCCAAGGCTCCGCAGCCGCACAGCGAGCAGCCCCGTATCCCGCGCCGCCTCTATCGCGATGCCGAGGGAGGTAAGTTAGGAGGCGTCTGTGCCGGTCTGGCCAACTACTTCGATATCGACCCCGTCTGGGTGCGTCTGATCTTCTTCCTGCCCCTGATCTCTTCGCTGCTCTTTACCGGTTGCTGGGCCCCCTATTGGCTCAACTCAATGATGCAGAATCTGATGGGTGTCTTTGCTTTGGGCTACCTGATTATGTGGTTCGCCGTGCCGGCAGCCCGCTCGGCCCGCCAGAAGTTAGAGATGAAGGGCGAGAAGATTACGGCTGACTCGATTCGCAGCAATACCGCTTCGCGCAGTGATGTCGATGGCCGCTCGAAGGCTGCTGTGGCCGATACGGTCTCGACCCTGGCCCGTGTGGTGACCATCCTGCTGAAACTCTTCGCCGGAGCCGTTCTGATGGGGTTGATTTTGATGGCCTGCGGCCTGATTATCGGAGCCTTTGCCGTGGTGGCTTCGCCCGATCTGATTTCGCCCCATTGGGTGGAGATGTGGGTGGCTTTGTTTGCTGTCTTGGCGGTGCTGGTCCCCTGTCTGCTGCTGATCTATGTACTGCTGTGTCTGATTGCCTCGCGCCGTCCGAACGGTAAGGTTGTGGGCTTCACCTTCCTGGCCTGGGTGGTGATTGTCTTCCTGCTGATCTTCTCGGCCCTGCGTACCGGCCTGCACCGCGATATTCTGAATGAGGTCTTGCCGTCGCCCACCTACAACGGTCTGAATCTGCTGAACGACCCCGAGGAGGCCGTGGAGGAGGCCGTGGAGCGGTATGAGGATGCCTTAGAGGAGCATGTGGAGCAGCTTATCGAGCAGACCGGTCAGGGTCAAATCCGAGTCTCGATGCCCGAGGGTGAGATTGACCTCAAGGTCGATGAATCGGGTCTTAAGATTGATGTCAAGGAGCGAGTGCAGTAAGGTGCAAACGCTACGCTTTGGGCCGACTTTTCGTCAAGGTGCGAAAAGTCAGCACATTCACAACCGAAGTGCAAAATAAAGGATCAACGACAATACAAAAAAA
>CAYRPL010000041.1:0-13422 GCA_964426045.1 uncultured Alistipes sp.
ATGTGCAAAGATAAACTTTTTAGAATTAATACACACACTTTTGCAGGTGACCCACACTTTGGATTTTTTTATCGGACACCAATAATTAAAAAACAGGGCCGTCGTTACGACGGTTGTCGTCAGAAGGCGGCAGTTACAACTATCGATAAAAAAAGCGCGAATGGAATGTACGTCAAGTACTATCCATTCGCGCTTTTTTAATTAGCGAGCGTGTCCAACAACACGCTTATCGTTGGAAGTTGTATAACAAGCGGGATTTCGAGGGTGAGCGTAACGCAGAAATCACCTTGTCAGACCGCCTTCTTATCACGATAAACTAAATGCCGAGTTCAGCCTTCACCGCATCAATAATATCCGGCATCTGCACGGGGTCGAAGTAGATGAGCGAGGCGGTCTCGAAGATGGCGGTGTAGCCACCCTCCTGCGACACCTTGTTGATGGCGGCCACGGCCTTCTCCTGCACGGGCTGCATCAGCTCGGCCTGCTTGCGCTGGATGTCCTGCTGAGCCGAGCGCTGGTACTCCTCCATACGGGCCGAGAGGTCCTGAATCTCCTTATACTTAAACTGCTTCATCGACTCCGAGAGGGTAGCCTCATTCTTCTGCAGATCGGCAACCTTGGTGTTGATCTCCACCTGCATAGCCTCATAGGTATCGCTCAAGTCCTTAACGAAGGCCTCCAGATTGGTCTGGGCCTCCTTGGCCTCGGGCATGGCAGCGATAACTGCACCGGTGTCGATACGTCCAAACTTCTGTGCGAAGAGCGACTCGGCGCCCATCAGCATTGCAACCGCAAGGGTTAGTTTAAAAATGTTTTTCATCTGTTTATTAAGGTTAATTGTTTGTATTTTCGGGTTACTGTTTCATGCTCTCAATGACCTGCTCGGTGGCATCTATCCCCTTATTGACGTATAGCAGCGAGGGGTTCGACGCGCGGTCGATTACCAGGTCGGCACCCACCTTTTGGGCGTAGGCTTCGATGGCCGAGAAGACGCGCTTCTGGATGGGCTGAATCAACTCGACACGCCTCTGCATCAGGGTTCCCTCGGAGCCAAAAATCGACTCCTGGAACTGCTGGGCCTGCTGCTCGAGGCTCAGAATCTGCTCCTCCTGGGCCTGCTGCTGTGCGGCGGTCATCGAGCTTCGCACCCGCATATAGCGGTTATAGAGGGTCTCGACCTCGGCGAACTTCTCGTCTACACGCTTCTGGTCGGCCTGGGCCTGCTTGTCGAGGCTCTCGAGGGCTGCCACATAGTCACTCTGCGACTTGAAGAGCTTCTCGCTATCGACCACGATATAGTTTTGTGCCACACCCGTTGCGGCAACTGCCAAAAGCAGCGTCAGGGCTAAAAATAACTTTTTCATCACCTTCATTTTTTTCGATTTGACATACACTTATACAGATAACGTCAAATAGTTCAAATTTGTTGCCACTCGCTCGCCGTATCGTGCCAAAATGTTAGAACTGCTGGCCGAGTACAAAGTGGAACTGGCTGCCACTCTTCTGCGTAGCTCCGGCAGCGGGGTCGAATCCGTAACCCCAATCGATACCCAGCATACCCACCACAGGCAGATAGAGGCGGACACCGAAACCGGCCGAACGCTTGATGTTGAAGGGCGAGAACTTGCTCCACGAATCGAATCCGTTACCACCCTCCAAGAAGCCCAGTACATAGATCTGCGACGAGGGTTTCAGGATAATCGGGTAGCGGAGCTCGACCGTATATTTATTATAGGCGTTCGAGTAGTAGCCGCCAACGGGGTCGAGGTCACCATCCTCATAACCACGCATCGAGATAATATCGATACCATAGATATTATAGCCCGACATACCGTCACCTCCGACCTCAAAGCGCTCGAAGGGCGAGAGTTTGTTCTTGTTGTAGTTACCCAGGTAGCCCATCTCGGCCTTGGTCATCAGCACCAGCTTCTGGTCGCGGGTCAGCGGAATGAACCATTGGGCCTTCAGCTGCCACTTGTGGAACTCGATCCACTCATAGCGCTCCTCGTCGGGCAGCGAGGTATCGCTGTAGTTCTTGCCATCCCAGAGCGAGAAAGGCGGGGTCACCTGCACCGAGACACTGAAGTCCGAACCACGACGCGGGTAGGTGGGCTGATCGACCGAGTTACGTCCAAAGGCCAGCTTCAGCGAGAGCATATTGGCAGCTCCGTTGGACATCACAAACGAGGTCCAATCCTTGAGCTTATAGCGCTGGTAGGAGAGCTCACCATAGAGCGTGAAGTAGGGGTCGGGCCACGAGAGGCGCTTACCCAGACCGAGCGAGATGCCCGTCGAGCGGAAGAAGCGGGAGGCATCCTGCCAGAAGTAGTAGGCATCGTTCTGCTCGGACCAGTGAGCCGAGATGGTGAAGGAGTTGGGCTTGTGTCCACCCAACCAGGGGTCGGTGAAGCTGGCGGCCACAGCCTTGTAGTAGGTACCATTGGTCTGGGCCGATACCGAGAGGCGCTGGTTCTGGCCCATCGGATAGGGGCGCCAAGCCCCCTTCTCAAAGAAGTTGCGCACCGAGAGGTTGTTGAGCGTAATGCCGACCGAACCCACGAAGGTTCCCGAGCCCCAACCTCCGGCGACATTGAACTGGTCGCTGGCCTGCTCCTCCAAGGGCCAATTGATATTTACCAGCTCGTTGGATACGGGCTTGATATCGGGCATGATGGCCTCGGGGTTGAAGTGACCCATGGCATTGAGGGTACGGATGGTCTGCATCAGCATCGAGCGGTCGTAGAGCTCACCGGGGCGGGTGTAGATTTCGCGGCGAATCACCTCGTCGTCCACACGCATATTACCCGAGATTCCCACCTCGTTGATGGTAAACTGCTTACCCTCGAAAATCTTGATTGTAAGATCAATCGAATCGGCACCAATCACCTCCTCGTCGGGGTCGATTTGCGACATCAGATAACCCTGATTCTGGTAGAGGGTCGAAACCGAGAGTTCGTCGGGATTGCTCTCCTTGCCGATACCCAGGCGTTTTTGCATCGACTTCTTGTCGTAGAGGTCACCCTTCTGCACACTGAAGATCTGCTCCAAGTAGTCGGTATCATAGACCGAGTTACCGAGCCACTTGACATTGCGGATGTAGTATTTGTTACCCTCCGAGAGGTCGATATGCAGACCGATGCGCTTCGAATTGATGACATAGAGCGAATCGTCGAGGATGGTGGCATTTCTAAAACCCTTCGAGTTGTAGAAGTCCAACAGCAGCTCCTTATCCTCCTCATAGCTCTTCTCGTTGAACTTCGTGCTCTGGAAGAAGTTGATGCTCTTCTGGTGGGTCTTCTTCAGGGTGCGGCGCAGACGCTTGGCCTTGAAGTTTTCGTTACCCGAGAAGGTGATGCTGCCAATCTTCACACGCTCGCGACGGTCGATAATGAAGGTGACATTGACCGTGCGGGTGCGTACCGAATCATTCTCGATGCGCACATCGACCTCGGCATTGCGGAAGCCCTTCTCGGCAAAGTGGGCCTTGATGAGCTTTTTGTTTTTGTCGATAACGTAGTCCGAGAGCTCCGTACCACGGCGGAGTTTGAGCTTCTCTAACAGATCCTTCTGCTTGCTCTTCGTGACACCCTCGAAGTTCCAGCTGTTTACCAGCGGGCGCTCCTGCAGAATCAGCTCCAAATCCACCGAGTCACCCTCGATGGTCGCTCCAACCTTCACGTCGGAGTAGAAGCGCTGGTTCCAAAGGCGCGTAACGGCGTTGGAGATGTACGAGCCGGGCAGGTAGAGCGAATCGCCCGGGATAAGTCCCGAGGAGGTACGAATCAGATCGTGGTTCAGGTACTTCACACCCCGCACATTGACCTTGCGGATGTAGTAGAGCTTCGGTTTGGCCGATGCCTTCATCATCGGAGCATCCTCCGGAAAGGGCTTTTCGAGGCTGTCGGCCGGCTCTGTAGGTTGGCTCTCATCGACCTCAGCGGCAACTGCCGGAGCGGGCGCTGCGACCGAGTCGGGCTGCTGAGCATAAGCTACTCCCGCAACACCAAGCAGCGTCACGAAAAGGAATACTATCTTACGGACAGAAAATCTCATCTCTATATCTCTTAACTCTTTTTAACCAGGCCAAAGCGACGATCACGGGCGGCATAGACCTCCAGCGCCTTGTCGAACTCCTGCTCCGTAAAGTCGGGCCAGAGCACCTCCGGGAAGTAGAACTCCGCATAGGAGGCCTGCCAGAGCAGGAAGTTGCTCAGGCGGCACTCGCCGCTGGTACGAATCACCAAGTCCGGATCGGGGCAGAAGGCCGTATAGAGCGATTCGGAGAGGGTGCGCTCGTCAATCTGCCCGAGCTGCAACTCACCACGCTGCACGCGCTCGGCAAGTTGCTGCGCGGCACGCACAATCTCGCTGCGCGAGGAGTAGTTCAGGGCCAGAATCAGGGTCAGCTTGTGCTCCTCGCCGGTCTGGGCCTCGATGTGGGCCAGATGCTCCTGCACACGCTCCGAAAAGCGGCTTCTGTCGCCAATCATCCGCACACGCACCCCCTGCTTCTTGAGTTCGGGCGTCTCGTCGATGATGCTGCGGCAGAGAATCTCCATCAGGGCACTCACCTCCTCGGCGGGGCGGCCCCAATTCTCGGTCGAAAAGGCGTAGAGGGTCAGGTACTCCACCCCATTGCGCAGGGCAGCCTTCACAGCCCTTCGAACCGACTCAACACCCTGCATGTGACCAACATAGCGCTCCTCACCACGGCTCTCGGCCCAGCGGCCGTTGCCATCCATGATAATCGCGACGTGGCGCGGCAATTTCTTCTCCTGGCTCATTTTTCTCTTTATATAAGGTGCAAATATAGGTTTTTCTCCCGACAATTCAAAATTTTCTAATTTTTTGGTTGTGCAGCAAGGTAAGAATTAGCACTTACCCCCCATTACTCATTGCACATTACTCATTTCCCATTGCCACTCAGCTCCGCACATCCACACCCCACAGGAGCTTTTTTCTCAACGTATCGTAGAAGGAGTTATTGTGTGGCACGGCCAAAAAAATGTATTGGTCGGCCTTGCGGATGAGCAACTCCGCCCCCTCCGAGAGCGGACAGGTGCGGTGGTCGAGCGAGAGGACAGCCCCCTCGTCGCGGGTATGGAGGCGCAGGGAGAGTTCGCTCGAGTCGGGAATCACCACCGGACGCATCGTCAGGTTATGGGGTGCCAGCGGTGTGAGGATGAAGCAGGCGCACGAGGGGGCCACCACAGGGCCTCCGGCACTGAGCGAGTAGGCGGTCGAACCGGTGGGGGTCGAGAGCAGTACACCGTCTCCGTGGTAGGTGGCGACCCACTGTCCGTCGACATAGGCCTCGACCGAAATCATCCCCGCACCACGGCGCTGGATGGCTATTTCGTTCAAGGCCGGCTCCTCCAACTCTGAGGCCGAGAACTCCCCTTCGGCCCTGAGCAGGGCACGAGGCTCGACACGCAGCCTCCCGCAGGCAATCTCCTCGAAGAGCTCCTCAATCTGCTCGGAGGCGACCATGGTCAGAAATCCCAGGCGCCCCGAGTTGATACCCACCACGGGAATCGGAGCACCCCCCAGGCGGCGAGCCCCTTCGAGCAGGGTTCCGTCACCTCCCAGGCAGACCATAACGGTCTGGTCGGAAGCCCCCGAATAGCGCTCCGAGTAGCACTCGACAGCACCAAAGAGCCGCTGCAACTCCTCACCAAGTTGCGAAACCAAAAGTTGTAAAAATTCGCTGTTGACGGCCAATTGAAAGCCGTGGCGGGCGATGGATTGGAGCACACGGCGGAGCTCCGAGGGGTCGTGCGACGTCGAGGCGCGTGAAAAAAGTAGGATTTTCATCGATGGGTTTCCAAAATTTTCTGTAACTTTACCGCAAATATAACGAATTTATGACGAAGTTAAGTGTAAACGTCAATAAAATTGCCGTTATTCGCAACTCGCGAGGCGGCAACCGGCCCAATGTACTGCAGGCTGCACTCGATATCGAGCGCTTCGGCGCTGACGGAATCACGGTCCACCCGCGACCCGACGAGCGCCACATCCGCTATGCCGATGTGCGCGAGCTGAAACCCCGCCTTACGACCGAGTTCAATATCGAGGGAAATCCCATCCCTTCGTTCATTGAATTGGTGCTGGAGGCACGACCCGCCCAGGTTACGCTGGTGCCCGACGCTCCGGATGCCATCACCTCGAATGCCGGTTGGGATACGCTCAAGAACCGCGAGTTCCTCCGAGAGGTGGCCGACCGCTTCCGCGAGGCGGGGATTCGCGTCTCCATCTTTGTGGATCCCGATCCCGAGATGGTGCGGGGTGCCGTAGCGTGTGGTGCCGACCGCGTGGAGCTCTACACCGAGGCCTACGCCCGCAACTATGCTGCAGACCGCGAGGCGGCCATCGCCCCCTATGTGGCTGCTGCCGAGGCGGCGCGCGAGGTGGGGCTGGGCCTGAATGCCGGCCACGACCTCGACCTGGAGAATCTGCAATACTTCTCGGAGCGGATACCCTGGCTCGACGAGGTCTCCATCGGCCACGCCCTGATCAGCGACGCCCTCTACTTCGGATTGGAGAATACGGTGGCTCTCTACCAGCGCTGCCTGGCCAAATAGCGTGCTAAAGATGACCGAAATCAGTGCCCTAAACAGAAAAATCTTTCGCCATATCGGAGCCTTGGCCGACCGCCTGGGGGTCGAGGCCTATGTGGTGGGGGGCTATGTGCGCGACTACTACCTGCGCCGCCCCTCGACCGATATTGACGTGGTGGTGGTCGGCAGCGGCATTGAGCTGGCCGAGGCCCTGGGGCGTGAGCTGAAGACCCGAGTCTCGGTCTTCAAGAACTTCGGTACGGCGATGCTCCGCACCGAGGGTGTCGAGGTGGAGTTTGTGGGGGCCCGCAAGGAGAGCTACACCCACGACTCACGCAAGCCGATTGTCGAGGCCGGAACCCTGAACGACGACCAGCTGCGCCGTGACTTTACGATCAATGCCCTGGCCTGGTGCCTCAATGAGGGGCGCTTTGGGGAGTTGGTAGACCCCTTCGAGGGGATGTACGATTTGGAGGATTGTATCATCCGCACCCCCTGCGATGCAGACATCACCTTCTCGGACGACCCGCTGCGTATGATGCGGGCCATTCGCTTTGCCACGCAGCTGGGCTTCGATATCGAGGAGGAGACCTTCGATGCCATTGCGCGCAACCGCGAGCGGATTCGCATCGTCTCGCGCGAGCGGATTGCCACCGAGCTCAACAAGATTGTCCTCTCACCCCGCCCCTCCATCGGATTCGAGTTGCTGGAGCTGACCGGCCTGCTGGAGCTTATCTTCCCCGAGTTGCACCGCCTGAAGGGGGTCGAGCGACGCGGACAGCACGCCCACAAAGATAATTTTGAGCATACACTCAAAGTCTTGGATAATGTGGCCAGACGCTCCGACGACCAGTGGTTGCGCTGGGCGGCCGTGCTGCACGACATCGCCAAGCCGCAGTGCAAGGGCTACGACCCCAAGATCGGCTTCTCGTTCCATGGCCACGAGGTGGTCGGCTCGAAGATGGTGCCCGCCATCTTCCGTGCCCTGAAACTCCCGTTGAACGAGCACATGAAGTTTGTCCAGAAACTCGTATTTCTGCACTTAAGGCCCATCATCCTCTCCGAGGATATGGTGACCGACTCGGCCGTAAGGCGCCTGTTGTTTGAGGCGGGCGACGACATCGAGCAGCTGATGATCCTATGCGAAGCCGACATCACGTCGGGAATCGATGCGAAGGTGAAGCGCTATCTGAAGAACTTCGAGCTGGTGCGTGCCAAACTCAAGGACTTGGAGGAGCGTGACCGCATCCGCAACTTCCAGCCCCCGATTACGGGCGAGATTATCATGCAGACCTATGGCATCCCCCCCTGCTCGCTCATCGGCGAGATCAAGGAGGTCATCAAGGAGGCGATTTTAGAGGGCACAATCCGCAACGACTACCAGGAGGCCTACGCCCTGATGGAGCGCCTGGCCGAAGAGCGAGGGCTGAAGAAAATGAGCAATTAGCAATTAGTAATTAGCAATTAGTAGTTGGAATTGGGGGGGGTGAGTTATGGGATAGAAATTCCCTTATTTCCCATATCTCCTAAAATTCCTAAAACTCTCATAATAATCCGACTTTGCTCGCCGCACGATTTTTTTAATTTTAGGCGAGCACCGTCGTAACGACGGTTTTAGACCTTGTTTTGCGGCCCGATAAGCAGTAAAATGTACTGCCCATTCGGAACAAACGAGGAGGTGCAAAAGATGCCGCATAAAATTAAAAAAAATGGATAAGGAGATTACAAAATGTATTGAGGTCCTGAAGGCCGGAGGTATTATCCTATACCCTACCGATACGGTGTGGGGATTGGGGTGTGATGCCACCAATCAGGAGGCTGTGCAGAAGATTTATGAGCTGAAGCGCAGCGAGAACAAGAAGTCGATGTTGGTCTTGTGCGATTCGTGCGACCGCGTGGTGCGCTATGTGAACAAGGCCCCGGGCATCGCCTTTGAGGTGGCTGAGCTGGCGACCTCGCCCCTGACGCTGATTCTGCCCGGAGCCGTGGGGGTGGCCGAGAATCTGATTCCCGAAGAGCGAACCCTCGGGGTACGCATCCCGAATCATGAATTTTGCCAGAAGTTGCTGCGCAAGTTCCAAAAGCCGATTGTCTCGACCTCGGCCAACCTCTCGGGTGAAGAGACTCCCAAGCGCCTGAACGAGGTGAGTCGCACGATTCTTGAGGGGGTCGATTTGGTCGTCAATCCCCGCTTTGAAGGGAAGCCCACGCGCAAGCCCTCGGGCATCATCTCCTTCAACGAACAGGGCGAATTTACGATTATCCGATAAGGCATTCATGCAAAAAAAGAGATAGAGATGGTTATATTAGAGACACCCATACAGAAGCGTTTTTCCGATGTAGACTCCTTTCTGCACGTCAATAACGTGTCGCAGCAGATGTACCTTGATTTGGGAAAAATGGAGTTCTATCGTCAGGTGCTTGACATCGACACCCCCGAAAAGATTCGTCGCATCATCACCGTCGCGACCCACACCGACTATAGGGGGCAGATTCGCATGGAGGATGATATTTTTGTGCGCACCACCATCGACAAGGTGGGTAGCACCTCGATGCAGTTTCTGCAACAGCTCATCTGCCGACTGCCCGAGGGTGGCGAGGAGGTGCGCACCGAGAGCCGCTCGGTGATGGTGGTCTTTGACTTTTCGAAGCAGCAGAAGGCCCCCGTACCCGACGCCTGGCGCCAACTGCTCCTCGGCGAGTAATTTTTTTAGTTTTGGCACGCCTTTTGTTTACCTGCCCCCACGAAGATAAAGATGAAAACTCTACCGATTTCGGAACCTCACACGGCAACCATGCAACGACTTGCCGACCTGCTCTTTGAGGAGCAGGCGTCGTGTGTGGTGCGCTCGGGCGATGTGATTCACATCCTGCGTCGACGCGGCGTGAGGGACCTCTACGAGTTGCTGACCCAAAGCCCCGAACTGCTGCAGGGGGCATTGATTGCCGACAAGGTGGTAGGCAAGGGTGCCGCAGCCCTGATGGTGCTGGGTGGTGTCAAAGAGCTCTTTGCCGACGTGGTGAGCTACCCCGCGTTGGAACTCCTGGCCCACTATCGCATTCCGGTCAGCTACACGGTAGCCGTCGAGCGCATCGTAAACCGCACCCAAAGCGGTTGGTGCCCCATCGAAGAGCGCTGCCTGGGGATTGAGAGCCCCGAAGAGTGTCTGGTTAAAATCGAGGAGTTCATCTTTCACAAGCGTAACCACGATTTATAACCATATCCATGCAAAAAATTTCCACCCTTTTCTGCCTCTTTCTATTTGGCGTAGGGAAGGTGATGGGGCAGCCATCCCCTGAACTACGCGACAGCACTACGCTGGCAACTCCACAGGCCATCGAGAAGGTGGTTGTCACCGCCTCACGTCACTCCTCCGATGGGCGTCTTGCCCCAATGAGCCTTACGGTCATCGACCGCGAGCAGCTGGAGCATGCCCACCGCTCATCGCTGCTTCCCACCCTGAGCGAGCAGGTGCCGGGGCTCTTCACAACCGCCCGCGGCGTGATGGGCTACGGAGTCTCGACCGGTGCGGCCGGCACCCTCTCGCTACGCGGAGTCGGGGGTACGCCTACGACCGGTCTTCTGATGGTCATCGACGGACAACCCCAATATATGGGGCTGATGGGCCACCCGATTGCCGACAACTGCCACCTGGCAGATGTCGAGCGTGTGGAGGTGGTGCGCGGCCCCGCCTCGGTGCTCTACGGCTCCAATGCCTTGGGAGGTGTGATTCACATCACCACCCGCAAGCGCCCGAAAGAGGGGGCGGCCCTGCAGCTGCGAGGTGGCTATGGCTCCTACAACTCGTTGGAGAGTTCACTGCAGGGTGAGCTGCACAAAGGGGCCTTCAGCGGCTCTGTAAGTGCCCTGATGAACCGTAGCGACGGCCACCGCCCCAACATGGAGTTCGGGCAGTCGGGGGCGACGCTGCGGCTCGGGGTCGAGCTCTCGACCCGATGGCGCCTGACGGCCGATGGCGAGTGGATGCAGATCAAGAGCTCAAACCCGGGAACAGTGACCGCTCCGCTGATTGACAACGACGCCACGGTAAGGCGCTGGCGCTCGTCGCTACGCTTAGAGAATCACTATGCCGGAGCCTCGGGCGCTGCTACCCTCTTTGGCAGCTGGGGGCACCACCTGATCAACGACGGCTACCACCCCGAGGAGGCACCATTGGATTACCGATTTCACTCGCGCGACTTCTTTGCGGGCCTCTCACTTCACGAGCAGATTGTATTGGGGAGCCGAGGGCGCCTGACCCTCGGAGCCGACGGTTTTCACTTCGGAGGTCGAACCTGGAACCGCTACACCGATGGAGAGAAGGAGCCGACGGCCGATAAGGAGCAGTGGGAAGTGGCGGTCTATGCCGATCTGCGACTGCAGCCCGCAAGTTGGCTGCTTATCGACGGCGGAGTCCGCTTCGACCACCACTCGCACGTCGGCGCAGAGTGGGTGCCGCAGGGGGCTGTTACCCTGCTTCTCTCACCCCGAAGCGAGATTAAATTGCTGGCCTCAAAGGGATTTCGTTTTCCGACGATTCGCGAGATGTTCCTCTTTCCGTCACAAAATCCCGACCTCGAACCCGAGCGTCTGTGGAGTTACGAGGCGAGCTTCAGCCATCGTCACAAGTGGCTGCGTGGCACCCTGAGCATCTTCTACATCGACGGCGAAAACGGGATTCAGGCCCAATTCATCGACGGCCGCCCGCGGAACGTAAACACGGGCCAGATCGAGAATTGGGGCGTGGAGGGAGAGCTGAGCGCCTCGATTGCCCGCAGCTGGTCGCTGGCAGCCAACTACTCGTGGCTGAGGATGCGATGGCCCGTGTTGGCGGCTCCGGAGCACAAGCTGAACCTCTCGCTGGGCTTTAACAGCGGGCGCTGGCAGGTGCAGAGCACCATGCAGTATGTTGCGGGGCTCTACACCGTGCTGCCAACGCCAACAACGCCAACAACGACAACAACGCCAACAACGACAACAATAGAAAGCACTCCAACCAAAATAGAAAACTTTGTGCTCTGGAACCTGCGTGCCCGGGTGCAGATTCTGCGTACGCTCGCTCTCTGGGTGCGGTGTGAGAACCTCCTGGGTGAGCGTTATGAGATAAATGCCGGATTCCCAATGCCCCGCGCAACCTTTATGGCCGGCGTTGAGTTTAAAATTTAGGTTTTCTGCGGATTATTTTATACCTTTGTAAGAGGAACCAACAAAAAAATGATTATGAAGAGCAAGGTATACTTCTCACGGGAGATTTCGCCCGCAAAACTCGTGGAGCTCTACCAGGTGCTGGGTCGCGAAGCCCAAGGGCGTGTGGCCGTGAAGATTTCGACCGGCGAACCCGGAGGTCATAACTTTCTGCAACCTGCACTGATTGGAGATTTGGTACAAAAGTTGAATGGAACCATCGTGGAGTGCAACACCGCCTATGGCGGGGGTCGAGCCGATACCGAGAGCCACCAGAAGGCGGCGGCCGACCACGGATTCACGGCCATTGCTCCGGTCGAGATTCTCGATGCCGAGGGTGAGGTCGAGCTGCCCGTTACGGGAGGTCGCCACTTAGAGTTCGATATCGTCGGTGCCGGCTACCTGAAGTATGACTTCACGGTGATTCTCTCGCACTTCAAGGGACACCAGATGGGTGGCTTCGGCGGTGCGATTAAGAATATGTCCATCGGCATCGCCTCGTCGGCCGGCAAGGCGTGGATTCACACCTGCGGCCGTGCCCGCAAGATAAATTGGAAGGAGCTGCCCAAACAGGAGGAGTTTCTGGAGGCCATGGCCGAGGCTGCCAAGGCCGTAGCCGACCACTGCGGCGAAAAGATTCTCTACATCAACGTCGCCAACCGCCTGTCGGTGGATTGCGACTGCGACTCAAACCCCGAAGAGCCGAAGATGGGTGACATCGGCATCCTCTCGTCGCTCGACCCCGTGGCACTCGACCGCGCCTGCACCGACTTGGTGCGCTCGTCAGACGACCCGGGCAAGGAGCATCTGATCGAGCGCATCGACTCGCGCAAGGGTATGCATACGCTGGATTGGGCCGAAAAGCTCGGCATGGGAAGCCAAAGTTACGAACTTATTGAACTATAAGGACTTTTTAATAGGTAGTACTATGAAAACAACGACACTGAAACTCTATTCGCTCGACTTCGCCGAGCTGCGCACCTGGCTCATTGCCGGGGCCTTTGTGGTGGGAAACATCCTGCTCCCGCAACTCGTGCACCTGCTGCCACAGGGAGGTATGACGTGGCTCCCAATCTATCTGTTCACACTCATCGGAGCCTATAAGTATGGCTGGAAGGCGGGTCTGCTGACCGCCGTGGCCTCGCCCCTTATCAACCACCTGCTCTTCGGTATGCCCGCTTTGGGAGTGCTGCCCGTTATCCTCTGTAAGTCGGTGGTGCTGGCCCTCGCAGCGGGTCTGATTGCCCAGCGCAGCGAGCGTGCCTCGCTGGCCATGCTGGCCCTGGTGATTCTCACCTATCAAACCGTGGGCGGCCTCTTTGAATGGGCCCTTACGGGGAGCTTCGCTGCCGCCGTGCAGGATCTGCAAATGGGTATTCCGGGCATCGCCCTGCAACTCTTCGGCGGTTGGTTTATCATCAACCACCTGATGCGCAGATAGTTATCCTTATTTGAGCAATGCATTGCATATCATAGGAGATTGCCACGTCGCTTCACTCCTCGCAATGACTGAAACACACTATTTTTGTCAGAAGGTGGCAGTTGCAACGCTCGGTTAAAAAAGCGCGGATGGAACAACAGTTTTTTGTTTTAGGCGAGCAGATTTGTTCTTAACCGAGTGAGGCACAGAGAGCCTGTCTAACAAGTTTTTTGTTAGATGGGCTTTTTTTATATTTGTGA
>CAYRPL010000042.1:0-12861 GCA_964426045.1 uncultured Alistipes sp.
GGCCCAGGAGGCCTCGGTCTTCCGCCACCTCTCGGTCGAGGACAACATCAAAGCGGTGTTGGAGATGACCGACTTTACGAAGGAGTACCAAAAGGAGCGCTGCGAGGCCCTGATCGAGGAGTTCCGCCTGCAAAAAGTGCGCAAAAGTTACGGTAACCAACTCTCGGGTGGCGAGCGTCGCCGCACGGAGATTGCCCGTGCCGTGGCCATCAACCCCTCGTTTATCCTCCTTGACGAGCCCTTTGCCGGTGTGGACCCCATTGCCGTCGAGGATATCCAGGCCATTGTCGCCACGCTGAAGGAGAAGAATATTGGTGTGATTATCACCGACCACAACGTCGATGAGACACTCGCCATCACCGACCGTGCCTACCTGCTCTACGAGGGTAAGGTGCTGATGACCGGCACCCCCGAGGAGCTGGCAGCCGACCCCGAGGTGCGCAAGCGCTACTTGGGTCAGCACTTCGAGCTACGTCGCTCGCCCAAAATCGACCAGCTGCGCCGCGAAGCCGAGGAGCGTCTGCGCGAACAAGAAGCGACCAAGTAGTCTATGGATCGCATCATCACCGCCGCCCCGCTGCGGGGTACCCTGCAGCCCCCCTGCTCGAAGAGCTACGCCCAGCGAGCCTTAGCCGCTGCGCTACTGGCCAAGGGGACCACAACGCTGCACAACATCGAGTTCTGCGACGACACCCGCTCGGCCATCCGCTGCATCGAGGCCCTGGGGGCCAAGGTGCGTCGCACGGATGAGAGCACCCTTGAAATCGAGGGTGGATTCTGCCCGCAGTGTGATCTGCTGCCGGTGGGTGAGTCGGGCCTGGCAACCCGTCTGTTCACCCCCATTGCCGCGCTGGCCGACCACCCCATTACCATCCAGGGCGAGGGGACACTGCTGATGCGCCCGATGTCGATGATGTTCGAGCCGCTTAGAGCACTCGGCGTCGAGTTGCGTGACGGTGGAGGCTTTCTGCCCATTCAGGTCTGCGGGCCGATTCGGGGCCGAGAGGTGGAGGTCGATGGCAGCATCTCCTCGCAGTTCATCACCGGACTGCTCATCGCTCTGGCCTCGCAACCCGGGGAGATGACCATCCGGGTCAAAAATCCCGTATCGACACCCTATATTGATATTACGATTGATGTGATTCGTCGCTTCGGCCGCGAGATTGACCACAGCGACGACTACACCGAATTTTATATCCCCGAGGGGAGCGGTTACCGGGCAACGGAGTTTTCAATCGAGGGTGATTGGAGCTCGGCTGCCGTCTGGTTGGTGGGCGGAGCCTTGGCCGGTGAGGTGCGTGTAGAGAACATCTCGAGCCTCTCGCTGCAGGCCGACACGGCCGTATGCCGTGCCTTAGAGCGTGCCGGAGCCCCCATCACCTGCGAAACCGAAGCTGGGTCACTGACCGTAAGCCGTGGTCAGTTGAAGGCCTTCCGATTCGACGCCACGCAGTGCCCCGACCTCTTTCCCGTACTCACCGCCTTGGCCGCCTCGTGCGAGGGGACTTCGGAGATTGTCGGAACCTCACGCTTAGAGTTCAAAGAGTCGAACCGTGCCGAAGTTCTCCAGGAGGAGTTTTCTAAATTGGGGGTACAGGTCGATATCTCGTCCCAGGAGGATACAATGCGCATCACCGGAGGCCCGATTCATGGGGCCTTGTGTTCGGCCCACGGCGACCATCGTATCGCCATGGCCCTCGCCCTGGCAGCCCTGCGCAGCTCTTCACCCATCACCATTCAGGGGGCCGAGTGCGTCAAAAAGAGCTACCCCACCTTCTTCGACGATTTTGAAATGCTAACCACAAGATAGGCTATGAACAGGTTTGGAAACTGCTTTAGAATCAGCCTCTTTGGCGAATCACACGGCCCGATGATCGGTCTTACGATCGACGGGCTTCCGGCCGGCATCGTCCTCAACAAGGAGCTCTTCATGAAAGATCTTGCACGTCGTCGTGGAGCCTCACAGCCAGGCACCACGCCCCGTCGGGAGGAGGATTCTCCGTTATTCTTGAGTGGCCTCTACGAAGGTCACACAACAGGGGCTCCGCTGACCATCGCCTTTGAGAATAAAAACCTGCAAAGCGGGGATTACACCCCTTTCAGTGACCACTTCCGTCCCTCGCATGCTGACTTTGTGGCCCGTCATAAGTTCAATGCCTGCAACGACCCACGGGGTGGAGGCCACTTCTCGGGCCGAATGACCGTAGCCCTGACGGCTGCGGGCGTGGTGGCCAAACAGCTACTTCCCGAGGCCCGATTCTTTACCTCGATTTGCTCGATCGGCGGCGAGAGCGACCCCGCAAAATTTGAGGAAGCAATCCGCAGGGCCCTGGCCGAGGGGGACTCGGTGGGCGGCGTTGTAGAGTGCCGCATCGAGGGGTTGCCGATTGGTCTTGGAGAGCCCTTCTTTGACTCGGTGGAGGGTCTTGCATCGCACCTGCTCTTCGCCATCCCTGGAGTGCGGGGTGTCGAGTTCGGCAGCGGATTCGAGGCTTCGCGCATGCGGGGCTCGGAGCACAACGACCCGATTTTAGACAACACGGGGAGAACCGCCACCAACCACGCCGGAGGAGTTGTCGGCGGCCTTACCAATGGCAATCCACTCGTGGTGCGTGTCGCCTTCAAGCCTACGGCCTCGATTGCCCGTGAGCAGCTGACCTATAATGCGGCAAGCGACAGGTTGGAACCGCTGAAAATCGGGGGTCGACACGACAGCTGCATCGCCCTGCGGGGAGCTGTGGTGGTCGAAGCCGCCATGGCCGTCGTGCTGGCCGAATTAACCCTGCGAGAAGGCAAGCGATGAGAAGCGGAACCCGGCGTGAACTGCTCAAAGAGCTCATCGGCCTGTGCGAACCCATCTATGGGCCCGAGGAGGCTGCCGCAATTGCCCGCATGGTGCTCTCCGAGCTCAGCGGCATAAGCCAGGCGGCCCTGATTGCCGACCCCGAGGCACAAATCGAAATTGCCGATTTTGAGCAGATTTCAAAGGAGTTAAGCGAACATCGACCCGTGCAATACATCCTGGGGCACTGCGAGTTTTGCGACCTGGATTTTCGGGTGCGCGAGGGGTGTCTGATACCCCGCCCCGAGACCGAAGAGTTGGTCTGCAACATCCGCCGTCACAACGGCTCGGCCCGCCGAATTTTGGATGTCGGAACCGGCAGCGGCTGCATCGCCATTGCACTGAAAAAACTACTCCCCGGGGCCGAGGTCACGGCCCTGGACTACTCACCCAAAGCCCTCGAAATTGCTCGCGAAAATGCCATACGGCTGGGGGCCGAGGTAACCTTTATCGAGGGCGACGCCCTGCAGTTGGAGGGCTTCGTTGCGGGCCCCTACGATGTGATTGTCTCGAACCCACCCTACATTCCCCAAAGCGAAGCGGAGACGATGCGTCGAAATGTCGTGGATTACGAGCCCCACGCCGCTCTGTTTGTCCCCGACAACGACCCCTTGCGCTTCTATCGTACCATCGCCCGCTCGGCCCATAATCTGTTGAGTGACAACGGCTCACTCTGGTTTGAGGTACACGAAGATTATGCCGACCTAACCGCCGAAATGCTCGACAAAGAGGGATTCTCAAAGGTAGCGGTTTTGCTCGATTTGAACGATAAAAAACGGATGATATGGAGCCGACGCTGAAACCCCGACGCACCAAGACGCCCGAGCAGGCCCTCGCCTCGCTGATGCGTCTTTGCGCCCGTGCCGAGAAGTCGTCGGGCGATGCACGTCGTCTGATGCGCAATTGGCAGATTGGCGCCGAAGATTCCCGCCGAATACTCGAACGGCTTATCAAAGAGCGGTTTATCGACGACGAGCGCTATGCAGCGGCCTTCGTGCGCGAGAAGAGCAACCTCGGAGGTTGGGGCGGCTATAAAATCCGCACAGCCCTGAAGCGCAAGGAGATCGAAGACTCGATTATCGAGCGTGCGCTGGCCTCGATAAACCCCGACCAGAGCCGCGAACAACTCCGAAACCGCCTGGCTCGCAAAGAGCGCACCACCAAGGCCTCGACACTCTACGAAAAGCGCACAAAACTAATCCGTTACGGACTCTCGTTAGGCTACGAATTTGACATAGTGAGCGACACCGTAACCGAACTGATGAAAGCACAAAACGAAGCATGCGACACGCCTCTCTATTAGGCCTCAGGGCGGCATGGGCAGGGGCACTTCTACTCTGCGCCACCCTCACCTCCACGGCCCAGGAGCTCAATCCCGACGACTATTGCCACCCCTTGCAGGGAGTTTCGGGCTACCTCTCGGCCAACTTTGGCGAGATGCGTGAAAACCACTTCCATTCGGGAGTCGATTTCAAGACCGATGGTGCTGAGGGCAAGCGTGTTGTGGCCGTAGCCGACGGTTATGTGAGCCGCATCTTCTGCTCTCATGCGGGTTATGGTCGGGCTCTCTACCTGAACCACCCCAACGGCACCACCTCGGTCTATGGACACCTGCAACGCTTCACGCCCGAAATCGAGGCCTACCTGGCCTCCGAGCAACTTCGCCGCAAGAGCAATCGTGCGGATATCTGGTGCGATTCGACCCTCTTTCGCTTTCGGCAGGGCGACGAAATCGGCCGCTCGGGCAACAGCGGAACCTCCTACGGGCCCCACCTCCACTTCGAGATTCGGAGCCAAAAAACGGGCAAAACCCTCAACCCATTGGCTGCAGGGCTTTTTCGACCAAAAGACCAAATCCCACCCTACATCTTTCGGCTCCACTATATCGAGGTCGATAGCGTAAGAGGAGTCCCCATTCACTCTGCGCCCCAAACCTACGAGGTGTTAAAAGTTGATAAAGAGCACTATCAGCTGAAAATCAAGGAGCCTGTAAAGGTGGGTCACAACGGCTATTTTGTTTTGGAGGCGAGCGATCGCAAAGACGACGTTTCGAACACTTTCGGCATCTATCGGCTGCGAGGCTTGAAGGGCAGCGAGTGCTGGTTCGAGTACCGCATCGACGCCTTCTCGTTCGACCGCACCCGCTACTGCAATGCCGTAAGCTACTACCCCCTGCAGGGACGCTCACGCAACGAGGTACTGCGCCTGGTCTGCCTCGAAGAGAACCACGCAGGGCTCTACCACACACTCAAAAATCGGGGCATTATCTCGCTTACGGAGGGTGAGCAGGAGCAGATCGAACTGCTGGTCGAAGATGACTGCGGGAACTGCTCGCGGCTCCGCTTTCGCATCATCGGCAAGGCGCAAAAAGAGCTCTTTTGCGCCTCAGCCGACTCGACCCTGCGGGTCATCCATCCGCAAAAGGAGTTCCGCCATCGAGAGGGCGATTTAACGGTGACCATTGCAGCCGGAACACTCTACGAACCAACCTTTTACCGGCAATCCAAGAGCGAGCGGAGTCTTCGCAGCGACTCGACCCTCATCATCCTCTCGCCCACCTATCGCATCTTAGAGGGAAGCATCCCGCTGCACAAATCCATCCGTGTAGGCATCGACTGCTTTGTGCCGCTCGAACTGCGCAAACACGTCTGCTTCGGGCGTCGCAGCATGAGCGGCAAGCGCTACCGCATCGGAGGACGCTGGGAGGAGGGCGCCGTGCGTGGCAACCTCTCCTCGGTGGGCGAAATCTTTGTGGCAGCCGACACCCTGCCACCCCGCATCACGGCCCGATTCAAAGAGGGGGCCAACTTGGAAAAGAGCTCTAAAATCTCGTTCCGTGTAAGCGATAACTTCGCGGGTATCAACTCACTATACGCCTACATAGACGGAGCGTGGTCGCCCGTCGAATACCACGCCATCAAGGGTACGGCCACCCTGCGCCTCGGGCCCGAAATCGGAGGCCGAAAATCCCACGCCGTCACCCTGATTGTCGAAGACGGATGTGGTAATCAGAGTCGCCTGAAGAGCCACTTTATCCGCTAGGAGAAGATACGAAAAACATCGCCCGCAAGGGGCCCCAAAGGCCCTCTGCGGGTGTTTTATTACCCGTAGGGTAAAAAAATGCAAAAAATCTGTCGCTAAATAAGATTTTTTTTGTAGTTTTGCTTTCGGAAATGGAGCTATTTGCACCATTTCTACGTGAATTGTAAGACGACTTCCCAAATGAAGTTCGCAGGCTTGGCTTTTGTCCGAGCTCTTTTTGCGTTAGCTAACAGAAAGAGAATAAACCGATTAAACCTAAAACACGATTGACGACAATGATGAAAAAAGCTATTTTGAGCATTGCTCTGCTCTTTGTCTGCTCCTTTGCGATGGCCCAGGTGCCCGCAGTCAAGGTCGAGAACAGCAAAGGCGAACCCATGAACACGGCTGAGCTGGTTGATGGCAAGACCCCGATGATTATCTCGTTCTGGGCCACCACCTGCAAGCCCTGCATCAAGGAGCTCGACGCAATCAACGATGCAATGCCCGACTGGCAGGAGGAGGCCGACTTCCGCGTAGTGGCCGTATCAACCGATGACAGCCGTTTTCTCTCGCAGGCCCGTGCCCTGGCCGAAGGCCACGGATGGAGCGACTTCACAGTCATCTACGACAAGAACCACGACTTTATGCGTGCCATGAACGTAACGCTGACTCCGCAGGTCTTTGTGGTGGACAAGAACGGCAAGATTGTCTACTCGCACTCGGGTTACACCCCGGGCAGTGAGGAGGAGCTGATTCGCGCCATCAAGAAACTGCAATAAAACGCCCCATAGCCGATAACGAAACCAAAACCCGAAATGAAGAGACTCTTTCTTCTGATTGCCGGCCTCGCCCTCTGCGGCGTTGCCACGGCACAAGAGAGCGAGCAGAAGTCTTCGAAGGGCTACCTGACCGGCAGCTTCGAGACCAACTCGATCTACTACATGGACGATACGAAGAGCAACGCCATTGCTCCCGATGACCACATCGGTTCGAACAACTACCTGAAGCTGGACTACTACAACGGCAAGTTCGCCGCCGGAGTTCAGCTGGAGGCCTACCTGCCTGTGCTGCTGGGATTTCCCGCCGAGCTGGAGGGTGCCAAGCTGACCAATTACTATGTACGTTGGGCCGATGACCGCTTTACGGTCACGGCCGGTACTTTTTATGACCAATTTGGCAGCGGTCTGCTGTTCCGCAGCTGGGAGGACCGCACTCTGGGTATGAACAACGCCCTGATGGGTGCCCGCTTCACCTACAACTACGAGAACATCGTGGGCGTGAAGGGTATCTGGGGTATGCCCCGCTTCGGCATGGAGTACACCGATACGCAGGTGCGCGGCGTGGATGTTCAGTTCTCGCTCTCAAACCTGCTGAAGTGGCAAAATACATCGCTGGCCATTGAGGGTTCGTACCTGAACCGCTACGAGAAGCTCAACGCCGACTTGGAGGAGATAGGCGCCAAGCCCTACTCGAATGGTTACTCGGGTCGTCTGAACTTCGAGCACAAGGGATTCATCCTGAAGGGTGAGGTGGTGGATGCCGGCGAGAAGCACTACCTGAACCCCCGCTTCGGCCAGGGTGAGGATATGCGTGCCTACCTGCGCAAGTATGGAAATGCCCAGCTCGTCGAGGTGGGTTATAACGGCCATGGTCTGGGTCTGAACCTCTCGGGACGTCGTTTGGAGTGGATGAACTCGCAGATTCTGCAGGACAACATCTCAACCTCGAACCTGCTGAACTACGTTCCCGCCATGACGGCACAGTACACCTACCTGCTCACGACGCTGCACCCCTACTCGCCCCAGCTGGGCGACGTGAAGCTCATCAACAGCGGTGAGATTGGCGGCCAGGTCGATGTATACTACAACTTCAAGCGCGGCACGGCCTTAGGTGGCAAGCGCGGCATGAAGATTCACGCCAACTTCTCGACCTACTACACCCTCTATGAGGAGAACACGGCCAAGAGTGGCAATATGCTCTACCGCAACATCAACGTCGATTTGGAGAAGCAGTTTACCCGCAAGTTCAAGATGTACCTGTTGTGGTGCTACCAGGAGTATAACCCCTCGTATGGCGAGAACAAATCGACCAACCTGGCCAACATCTTCGTAGCCGATATGCAGTACAAGTGGACTCCGAGCTTCTCGACCCGCCTGGAACTGCAGTATCTGACCACCTACGAGGACCAGAAGGATTGGATGGCCGCCCTCTTGGAGGTGAACTTCGCCCCCCATTGGAGCATCTACGGAAGCGATATGTACAACCACGGCGACACGAAGACCCACTACTACAATGCGGGTGTGAGCTATACGAAGTCGCGCACGCGCATCGCCCTGAGCTGGGGCCGCAACAAGGCCGGTTACGTCTGCTCGGGTGGCGTCTGCCGCACAATGCCCGCCTACACGGGTGGTAACCTCGCCATTACAATTGGCTTCTAAAACCGCGACACCTATATAATATAACCGACAGAAATGAAAGCACTGAAACATATCGCCTTCACGCTCTTTATGCTGACGCTGGTTGCCTGCCAGGGTACCGGAGATCCCATCCTGCTCCCCTCCACGGAGCCCGAACAACCCGAGCAACCCCAGGAGCCTGAAGAG
Organism: uncultured Alistipes sp.; assembly: GCA_964426045.1. Taxonomy (GTDB): domain Bacteria; phylum Bacteroidota; class Bacteroidia; order Bacteroidales; family Rikenellaceae; genus Alistipes. Next base: position 8,470 of record CAYRPL010000042.1, read on the forward strand.
CCCCAGGAACCTCAAGAGCCCCAAGAGCCCCAAGAGCCCCAAGAGCCCCAAGAGCCCCAAGAGCCCACGGAGCAGTATATCCTCTCGGTCGATAAGACGACCATCGAGGCCGACGGTATCGACAAGGCCACCTTCACGCTCACGGACCCCAACGGCAACAACTTGGTAGCCGATGCCAACGAGCTGAGTTACATCTACTTCAAGAATGTGGAGACGGGCAAGAACCTGACCCGCCGCTCGAGCAGCTTCTCGATGCCGATGAACGGTACCTACACCTTCTCGGCCCGCTACAAGAATATCGAGAGCAGCAACACGGTGACCATCACCGTTCAGAACCGCGCCAAGTACGAGCGCTACTTCCAGATGGTGGGTCTCTACAAGTGTACGGGAGCCTGGTGCGGTCCCTGCGCCGTTATGGCCAACTACCTCGAGAACGTCAGCTCGCCCTGGAAGGAGCACATGTCCATCTTTGCGGCTCACTCGACCGGCAACAACTATGGCAATGACCCCTTTGCCGCCTACTCCAACGAGCTGGGTTCCACGCTGCTGGCCATGTTTGGCGGTTCGGGCTACCCCTTCCTGATTTACGACCTCTACTCGACGCAGAGCGACTCGACGGGCGGCAGTACCAACATCGAGAGCCAGATTCGCAGCTACCTGACCGAACACCCCGCCACCTGCGGTATCGCCATTCGCGAGGCCGAACTGACGGGTACAACCCTCAAGATTCGTGCTGCTCTGACCTCGCAGGCGGGTGGTGAGTACGACATGGGCTACATCCTGCTGCTGGACAACCAGCTCTATGTGGGAGGCACCATCGAGAGCAATCTCTACAACGACATCATCTTCGGTCACAGCTCGAACCTGGCCGCCTTCAACAGCGCAACAAAGTTTATGGCCACGGCCGACCAGGAGGTTGAAAAGGAGTGGATAGTCGAGGAGTTCCCCACCTCGTTTGAGCGTGAGGATATCCGCATCGCCGTCTTTGCCCTGAGCAAGACCTCGGATCGCCAGACCATCACCGACAACATCGCCATCTGCAAGCTCGGTGGCAGCGTCGATTACATCCTCAACGAGTAACATTTAGAAACGCAACAAGGTATGAAATACATAGGTAGAATATTTTCGATGCTGGCCCTGGTGCTGCTGATTGCCGGCGGATGCCGCGGCTATGTGGACCCCGCCACCCTGCTTCCCGAGCAGGAGCAGCCCAACGATCCCAACAAGCCGAATGACGACCCCGAGAAGCCCCAGGAGCCCGAAGTGGTGGTTCCCGTGGGTGAGCTTCTGCTGCAGGCCGACAAGACAACCTTTACGGCCGACGGCTCGGATATAGTCACCTTCAAGGTGCTCTTCGGTACCGAGAGCGGCAACAAGGATGTCAGCAACGCCAAGACCATGACCCTGATTCGCACCTCGGAGGGTACGGAGCAGGAGATGTCAGCCGGCTCGAATGCCTTCTCGACCACCAAGGCCGGCAGCTACACCTTCAAGGCCCGCTACTACCACAACGGAGATAAGTTCTCGAACGAGCTGACCGTGGTCGCCACGCCCGCCGAATCGACCGGTGTAAGCTACTACCACAAGCTCTTCGGTATGCAGTTTACCTCGGTAGGCTGCCAGAACTGCCCCGAGCTGAGCAACGTACTTGCGCAGATTCGCGAAGAGGAGCCGGGCCGCATGGCCGTAGCGTCGTACCACATGGACTTCGACGTGGCCGACCCGATGACCCACCCCATCACGCAGACCTACCTGAACAACTTTGCAGCCAGCGGTCTGCCGCAGTTCTTTATGAATCTGAGAAAGGAGACGCAGTCGCCGGCCTTCAAGGCGCCGATTCTCAATGCCATGGCCAAGGAGCTGGAGCAGAATCCTCCGGTCTGCGGTGTAGCCATCGAGAGCACCCTGAGCGGCGACAAACTGACCGTCAAGGGCAAGTTCACCTCGACCGTCTCGTCGCTCTATCGCTACGACATCATCCTGGTTGAGGACAACATCGAGGAGTTCCAGATGGGTGTAAACGGCACCTACTACCACAACAACGTGGTGCGCCACGTCAATTCGGGCAACATCTACGGAGCCCGTCTGAATGGTGGTCAGCCCTTAGAGGCCGGCCAGGAGTACGAGCAGGAGCGCACCATCACCATCGAGAATGGTTGGAAGACCGAGAATATGCGTATCATCGTGCTGGCCAACATCACCACCGACGGTGGTACGACCTGGGCCACGACCAACTGCAACGAGTGTAAGGTGGGAGCCTCTGCCGACTACCTCTACGAAGGCTCGGCCCCTGAGACGGGTAACCTGACCCTTACGGCCGACCCTACGGAGATTGCAGCCGATGGCAAGAGCACGGCAACCTTCACGGTCAAGCAGGATGGAGCCGCAGTAAACGGCGCCGAGATTACCTGCACCACGACCGGCGAGAAGCTCTCGGGCAACACCTTTATCACGACCACGGCCGGCAACTATGACTTTATCGCCACCTACGCAGGTGCCGTGTCGAATACGGTGACCATCACCGCCACGAAGAGCGAGAATTCGACGCCGGGCACAGCGGTTAAGTATGTGCGTCACCACGCCATCATGGATCTCACGGGCGCCTGGTGCTCGCAGTGCCCCAGCGGTCTTCAGACCCTGAAGACACTGATTCGCCAGATGAGTGGCGAGCAGACGATGCACATCCTGGGTCTGCACGACAACACCTCGGGTGTGGATGCCATGGCCCTGCCGCTGACCAACACCATCTTCAGCGACTTCGGTCTGGAGGGATACCCCAGCTACGTCATCAATCTGGAGGAGGGCGGTACGCTGACCAACGAGTGGGCCGACCTGCGCGCCTACCTCTTTGCCGCCAGGGGTGAGACGGCCGAGTGTGGTGTCGCCCTCGAGAGCAGCTACGACATCTCGTCGCACTCCGCAGAGGTGACGGTGAAGGTGACCTCGAACCTCTCGAAGACCTACCGTGTGGCCCTCTATCTGCTTGAGGATGGCATCGTACATCCGCAGAAGAACGGCAGCGCGATGATTAACGACTATGTACACGACCACGTTGTTCGCATGCTCATCTCCTCGACCTACAAGGGCGACCGCCTGGGTGATACTACGCCCGGCCAGGAGCTGACGAAGAGCTACACGGTGGCCCTCGACGAGGGCTTTGTGGCCGAGAACTGCTCGCTCTGCGTGATGGTTATCGATGGCACGACGGGATTTGCAGTCAATGCAGCGACCTGCGAGGTGATTGACGGAGTATTCGGCTACGACATCAGCGAGGAGTAGCCAATAGTAACAGACTGAAATTCAAGACAAAACTTAACAATAAATTAACAAGATGAAAAACAGATTCCTTTCATTATTCAGCGTGGCCGCACTGATGATGGCCGCCTGCGGTTTGATGGTATCGTGCTCGGACAGCGGAACGGATACGCCCGTGAACGAAACGCCTAAGACCGAGAGCCTGACCCTTACGGTGCAGCCCACGACCATTGTGGCTGACGGTATTGAGAAGGCTACCTTTGCCGTAATCGACCACGAGGGAACGGTTGTGACCTCCGAGGTTACGATTACCTGCACCACCGACGGCACGAAGCTCTCGGGTGCCACCTTTACGACCACCACGGCCGGCACCTACAAGTTCCAGGCCTCGCGTGGCAACGTATCGTCGAACATCGTTGAGGTGACTGCCACGGCTGTCGAGGAGCCCGCCGCCGGAGAGTATACCCTCTCGGTGAAGCCCGCTTCGATTATCGCTGACGGCGTAGGTGTTGCCACCTTCACGGTTGTAGATGAGCAGCAGGCCGATGTTACGGCCGAGGCCGAGTTCTGGTGTGCCACTACCGAGGAGAAACTCTCAGGCAACACCTTCTCGACCTACAATGCCGGCACCTACGAGTTCTACGCCCTGGTGGGTGATGTTCGCACCAACACCGTAAGTGTTGAGGCAACCAAGATGGAGGAGCCTGCGGATGTTCCCACCCCGATTCGCTGGTCGGAGGAGCACGCCTTCCCCGCATCGGTGGATGATGGTTGCGAAATCGAGGTTACGGGTATCCAGCACAACAATTTCCAGTTCGTGATTCGCCCGGGTGCCAACGTGGTAACCTATCGTCTGGATGTATACCCCCTGTGCCGTCTTTACAACTCGCTCTTCAACTCGCTGTGCAACGCTACGGAGTACGACAAGAAGGTGGAGTGGGCGCTCGTTGAGGAGGCTATCCGCGGCTATGTATTCGACACGAGCGGTGCCGGAGCCTACACCTTCGATTCGAATGGTGGTGAGGAGCGTGAGTTCGACTGGATGAACTCGCAGTACGACCAGGCCAACGTGGTACCCGATGCCGAGTATGTGATTGTGGCCGTAGGCTGCTACGACAAGGATGGCTTCGATCAGGG
>CAYRPL010000043.1:0-12749 GCA_964426045.1 uncultured Alistipes sp.
CTTTTTTTGTATTGTCGTTGATCCTTTATTTTGCACTTCGGTTGTGAATGTGCTGTTAATTTTTCATTTCACACCATTTGGGGCTGTTTGGCACAAACTGTGCCGAAGCCAAAGGGAGGTGTCGGCTGGTCAAAATGGGGTGCCATGTGGTTAATTGACCGATTCGGGGAGCACGTTTCAAAAAAAAGGGGTAACTTCGACAAAAAGTGTGCGCAAAAAGGTGAACAGAGCAACTAAAGAGGAGTTTGAGCAGGAGAGGTTTCGCACCACGCGGGGCAATCGTGTGGTGCTGCTCAACAACGGAGGTGAGATGTTTGCCTCGTTGATTGGTGCCCTGCACGAGGCCCGCCACTCGATCGAATTGGAGTACTACATCTTCGACGACGACCGCATCGGGCGCTCGATCTCGGAGGTGCTGATACGGCGAGCCCGAGCAGGTGTACAGGTGCGAATCATCTACGACCTGCTGGGTTCGTGGATGCCCGCCTGGGGGATGCTCCGCAAGCTGAGGCAGGCCGGAGTCGAGGTGCGCAGCTTTCGCCCCTTCGAGCCCCTGCACCCCTGGCGCTCAATCAACGTTCGCAACCACCGCAAGGTGGCCATCATCGACAACCGGATAGCCTTTCTCGGGGGCATCAACATCGCACGCCGCTACTTAGAGGGAAACGAGCTGGGGGCATGGCGCGACGAGCACCTGCGCCTCGAGGGCCCGGCCGTTAGAGAGCTGCAGCACCTCTTTTTGAAGGATTGGTTACGCATAGGGGGAGGCCCCTACCGAGCAATAAAGCTCCCACTGCAGGCGATGCCACAGAAGCGGGGAGTTGCCGTGCGCATCCTCTACAGCCAGGAGGGGCGGAGCCGCGGAGCCATGGAGCGGGAGCTGGTGCGCGTGATTGCGGAGGCACGATGGGAAGTGCTGCTCACAACCCCCTACTATATCCCTACCCCACCGCTACGCAGAGCCCTGAACGAGGCGCTGGAGCGGGGTGTGCGCGTCGAACTGATGGTTCCGGCCCGCGCCGACCTGCGCATTGCGGCCCACGCTGCCGAGAGCCGCTACGGGGAGCTGCTGAAACGCGGGGCACGGATTTGGCAGTACGAAAACGGATTTCTGCATACAAAGTTGGCCATTGCCGATAGGAGCGAGGCGATTGTCGGAACCGCGAACCTCGATTTTCGGAGCCTGCGTATCAACTGGGAGGTCGCAGCCCACATCTTCCACGGCCCCTTCGCCCGCCACGCTGCCACCCTCTTCTTTCGCGACTGCAAGCGCAGCTCGCGACTCACCTTTGAGGCCTGGCAGCAGCGCCCCCTGCTGCAACGCTTGGCCGAATGGCCGGCCCGATGGCTTGAACGGTGGCTTTAGTTCAATTCAAAATTCAGAATTCAAAATTCAAAATTATTTAAGGGGACTGAGGGGGCTGAGTAGACTGGGAAGACTAAGAGGATTCCTAATTGCTAATTACTAATTGCTCATTACTCATTAAATTTAGAAGGCTGCTGATGCAACTATCGTGAAGCAAGCCCCGGATGGGGCATACTTAAGGTATGTTCCATTCGGGGCTTGCGAGGGATAGGCAGCAGGTGCGGCCTTATCACGGCAAATTAAGGGAGGGGTTTGCATACAAGCCCCAACTCCCGACACTTTTCGAGGGTGCGAGTGAGGGCGTAGCGCATATTGCGGAAGGATTTCTCGCTGTCGTGGAAGACGACAATGGAGCCCGGGGCAAGGTACTTGGTGACGTTTCTCAGGCAGGTACGGGGCGAGAGATTGCGGTTGTAGTCGCGCGAGATGATATCCCACATAATCAGCTTATAGCGAGCCGAGAGGGCACGAGCCTGGGCGGGGGTGATTCGCGCATAGGGCGGGCGAAAGAGGTCGCTGTGAATCAGGTCGTTGGCGAAGTCCACATCCTCGATATAGCGCTCGAGGCTCATACCCCACCCCTTTTGGTGGGAGTAGGTGTGGTTACCCACGCGGTGGCCTGCGTCGACAATCTTTCGGAAGAGGTCGGGGTACATCTCGACATTCTTACCCAGCACAAAGAAGGTCGCCTTGGCGTTATACTTCTCGAGGGTCGAGAGAATCCACTCGGTGATGCCGGGGGTGGGCCCGTCGTCGAAGGTGAGGAATACGCCCTGCTCGTCCTCGATCTCCCAGATGAGCGAGGGCATCAGGCGACGCAATATTTTGGGCGGTTTGATTCGCATTGTTTTTGCAGTTTTCGTCGGCGACAAATGTACGAAAAATTTTCGGGGCGCAAAAATCGCTCCTGCAATTTGTTACTTTTGGAGATTTGTTATAAATTTGTGGGAGGTAAACCAAAGATCGACAACATGAATATTAGAACTGTATTTCGGAATCTGATAATTGGCAGCGCAGCGCTCCTTTTTATGGGGTGTGATGCCATGCACACCCTCACGGACAGCAAGCGCAACACCTCGCAGGGCGGCCCCTATGAGGTGGTGACTATCTGCCACCAACCCCTCTGGGAGGGAGAGGTGGGTGGAGCCCTGCGCTCGATTCTCAGAGCCCAAGACCACTATCTGAATGCCGAGGAGCCCCTGTTTGACCTCTTCCAGGTGACTCCGCGCAATGTGACCAAGATTGTCGATGACCACCGCAATCAGATCATCGTCAAGGTGGATGCGAGCGTACCGACGGCCGGAGCAGGCGTTAGCTACGACGTGACGGCCTCGCCCCAGATTGTCATCACGCTGCAGGGCCCTTCAGAGCGAGCCGTGGCCGCCTACCTGCAGGAGAATGGCGAAGCCCTGGTGCAGATGCTCGAGAAGGCCGAGCGTGACCGTGCGATAGCCTATGCCAAGAAGTTCAACGAGAAGTTTATCCAGGAGCAGATCGAAAAGACCTTTGGGGTGCAGATGACCGTTCCGAAGGGGTATGTACTGGCCAAGCAGACCGAGGATTTTATGTGGATGCGCTACGAGTATCCCGCCGCCTCGAAGGGCTTTATGCTCTACTCGCGCCCCTATGAGGGTCCGGCATCGCTCTCGGCCACGGCCGTGGAGCGTGCACGCCTGAAGTTTGCAGCCGAGATTCCCGGCCCCTCCGACGGCTCCTACATGACCACCTCCTACGTCTTCCCGCCCATCTACCGCATGCTCAAAATCGGCGACCGCTATTGGGCCGAGCTGCGCGGATTCTGGGATGTGGAGAACGACTTTATGGGAGGCCCCTTTGTCAGCTACTCAACCCTCGACGAGGAGTCGAATCGTGTCATCACCCTCGACTGCTACATCTACTCCCCGAAGCTCGACAAACGAAACTTTATGCGCGACGTGGAGCATCTGGTCTATATGATAAACTTTGAACCCAAGGACAAGGACAAGCAATAAACTAAAAACGAGTCGTTTATGCGACTCGTTTTTAGTTTCCTATAGTCTTGCGAGGGAGCGTAGCGACCGTGGCAATCTCCTGCAAAATGTCGGTTCAGCCAATTGCCTCTGCCTATAATTCCGAAATACGGCAATATTTGGCATAGCGCTTCATCACATCCGTCACATAGGCGCTGGTCTGGCCATAGCCGGTGAAGCGACCACACTTGACAACCTCATGCTCATAGTAGGCGGGATCGGCCTTGAGTTGGAGGTAGCGTGAAACAACGGCCCAGGAGTTGGGGTTCTCTCCGTAGCTGCGGGCCAGGCGACGGGCGTCGCTGATGTGACCGATGCCGCCGTTATAGCTGGCCAAAATCAGGCTCATTCGATCCTCATAGGGGGTCGAGGCGGGTAGGCGCAACGTCTGGGCAATCTTGTTAAGCAGCAGGTTTGCCAGGCGGACATTGGTCTCGGGGTCCAAAACCTGCTCCTGTGGTACATTGAACTGGCGGGCAACAACGGGCATGATCTGCATCAGGCCTCGGGCTCCGCGGTTCGAGACGATATCGGGCGTAAAGCGCGACTCATGGTAGGCGATGGCACTCATCAGGCGCCAATCGTTGCCTGCTTCGGCGCTCACGCGGCGAATCAGGTTGTCGTAGGCCGAAATGCGATACTCACCCGGAGCGAGCAGCTCCGAGTCGGCCTCGAGGTTGGCTGCAGCCTTTGCCGCAGCGGCTTCCATCATCTCGGCAGGGGCCTCAAAGCGGGCCTCAAATCCGTAGAAGGTGGTCAGACAAATTAAGAACGCAAAAGTTAGAAATGTCTTTTTCAGATTAAGATTCAACATAAAATCTTCGATTGCGGGCAGCTTGCACCGTGCCGAAGAACGCGCTAATCATAGAAACCCCACGAGATACCGATCTTGAACATACCCGGGTTGAGCGGGTAGCCGGCAGCCGAGAAGTAACGGTTGCCGCCATAAAGTCCGACATTGACATGTTGATACTTTAAGAAGATACGCATTCTCTTCCATTTTCCCGTAATAAAGAGGTCGGTATAGGGATAATTTCCCGTTTCGACTTCTCGCTGGTTGAAGAAGGCCGAGAGGGCCGGGTTATAGCCCGGAGCGTAGTACTCCGTGTTATACCGGCAGTCGGCACCAATCTGCAAACGCAGCACATTTCTCACGACCCAAAACTCGTAGTAGTACGAGAGATAGGCGCTCAAAAGGGGGACAGGGACTACTTCCTGATCCGAGCTCCACTGCAACAATACCCTGTGGTCTAAGTGAAGTCCGCCGATGCGGAAATCCTTGCGGGCATACACACTCGTGAGGCTCACGGCACCCGAAGCCTGCGTAATGAGGCTGTCGGCTCCGTAGTAGATTTTGTCGTCGACCACTCCCTGCTTCAACCCCACTTCAAAGGCGTTGTCGGGAATGCTCAGGCGCACCTCGAATCGAGTGTCAGTCTCCTTATTCAAAGGAGTAAACCACACATAGTGGTTTGAGAAGAGATTCTCCTGCCAGAAAGCCGGCGAGCGGCGCTCCATACGGAAGCTGCCTTCGAGAATCAGGGGACGTTGTTTGATCTTGGCCGTCAGCTTGAGGTGGCCGCCGACCGAGAGATCTCCTCCGCGGTATCCCGAGGGGTAGAACTTGACGTCGGCTCCCCAATCGACATACCGTCGGATCTTACCATCGACCGAACCGTAGAAGAAGACAGAGGTCTTCTTCGTCTTTTCGTATTGGCCGGTCACAAAACTCTTCATCGCCAGCTGCGAGTAGGTGTGCAGGTCGAAGCCCACACCTCCGTTCAGGGTTCCCACCACTCCGTCACGGTTCCAGGGCTGAGCCTGGACAAAGAGGCGATTTGAGATGCGGCGCTCGTAGATCGAGTCGCGCGTCTGCTGAGGATTGATGTACCAATTCGGATAGTACGAGCCCTCGGTTGGTACGAAGTTCCCGTTTTCATCCTTGTCGCCACGCTCATTGGTGTAGGTGGCACGGATGTCGGAGTAGACCTTGCTCCAAGCGTTGTACTCGAAGCTGTGTCCGATGTAGACCGCCGGCAGGTGGGCAATCGAGAAGTCGCTCTCGGTTACCGGCAGCAGCGGAATACCATAGGACTGAACCACAAAGAAGCCGTTGTTGCGGTACTTGTTCTCGGCCTGCGACTTCGAGAGCTTCATCGGCACACCCGAGGGCAACTCGAATGTGGTATCGACGATGGCCCACTCGCCAACGACACCTCCATTCTCACGCTGCTCGATGAGGTTGTTGTAGTAGGCCGCATGGACCGAATAGCGCTTTCCGGTGTGGGAGAAGGCGACCGAGAGGTTGTGGTTCTTGGTGCGCGACCAGTCGTACTGTCCGCGGGTGCCGCGCGCCTTGTAGTTGATGTTGAAGCCCGTGGTGGGCGAGATGTTGTGCCCCACGGTTACCCCGAAGTTCTCCTCGCGATACTTCTTCTGGCCCGACTCCAGGTAGGTCATCTGCAGATAGGGCTTCTTGAGGTTGTAGAAGGGGACATTCTCCATCCGGTAGGTGTAGGCGTCGTAGGGCTGGGCGAAGGTGAACTCCTGCGAGGTACTGCGCTCGAAGTAATCGGTGGGCATCGAGGCCTGACCCAAAGCTCCAACCGAGAGGTTACCCACCCCCTTGCGATAGATGGGATAGTCGATGCGCCAATCGGTCAGCGTGGTATCCATCGGCTGCAACTCCACGCGGTTGTAGTCGCGCTTGACGGTCCACTGGAAGTTCGGCAGGGCACGAATCGAGTCGTTGAAGAAGTAACTCTCCAAGGGTTTGCGAATCTTCTTCTCCTTGCGGGTCGTGTCGGCCGGATTCTGCCCTTCGGTCTGCTCCTCATCCGTTGCATAGGGGTTGTTGCCATAGAGACTCTGGTTCTGGTCGCCCATTCCGTTCATGGCCCCCAGGTTGTTGCGTCGGTTGCTTACATCCAACTGCGAGAAGGCGGCCTGCGGAAGAACCACAAGCAACGCCACAAGGAGCATCACAACCCTATTCAACATCCGGTGCATCGTCTACAAAACCTACTTTTCGACAGCCTTTTCGGCGGCAAAGATAATAAAAATTTTTAATATTTTCTAATTTGCTCTATTTTTGTCCTTTGCGCGGCCGAGCACAAGGGCCAGGTGGCGCAGCGACGAGGTGATGACATAGAGCAGAATCACCAACGGAACGGCACCTACGCCAAGCCAGACGAGCAGCGCCACGGCCACCAGCGCAAAGCCATAGCGCAGGGCGTTTTCACGCACTCCCAACCCCGTAAACTTGAACGAGAACATCCGAATCGGCGAGATGAGCAGAAGAGCAAAGATCAGGGCCAGCGAAAGCAGCGCTCCGCACGAAATAAAGAGAATCTCACGCTCCACGAGCCACCCCAGGGCGACAAAGAAGAGGGCACAAGCGGGGGTCGGAAGGCCCTTGAACTCGGTGTGCTGCTCCTCATCAACATTGAACTTTGCCAAGCGGAGGGCCGAGAAGGCGGTGACCAGAAAGAGGGCCACAGCCCCTACGCTCTGCACCCAGGCGGGGCCGGGAAGGGGCCACTCACTCTGCGAGTAGAGGGTATAGAGCACCGCAGCGGGGGCAAATCCAAAGCTCACCATATCGGCCAGCGAATCCAATTCGACCCCGATACCCGAGTAGGAGTTCAAGAGGCGGGCGGTCATTCCATCCAGGAAGTCACAAACGGCGGCGGCCACCACCAACCAAAAGGCCAACTCCAGCGAACCACCGCTGAGGGCCGTAACCGCAGCCATCGAACCGCAAAGCAGGTTGCAGAGGGTCACCAGGTTGGGTATGGTAAAGAGTTTTACTTTCATCATCTCTAATTTTTGCGTGCACGTCAGGAGGCTTGGATGGAGGCTCAGGCAGAGGCTCGAAAGGAGGCTCCAGGGAGGTATCCTCCGGATTTGGCCCGCACCCACACACGCATCCACGCACACGCAACGCGCACAATAGGTTGCAAAGATAGAAAAAAATTGGGAATTAGGAGTTAGGAATGAGGAATTATTTACTATCTTTGCTTAATCTTTGCCCGAGGTCATCTGTAAATTAAGGTTTGGCTGCGGGTAGAGTCGCCCCCAAAACCAACTACGAAGCAAAAAAACGTGAACCGATTATGGAAAATACCTACTGTGTGATTATGGCCGGCGGCGTGGGAACCCGCTTTTGGCCGCTGAGCCGCGAGAATCGTCCCAAGCAGTTTTTGGATATTCTGGGTACGGGCAAGAGTTTTATCCGCCACACCTTTGAGCGCTTTCTGCCCCTGATTCCGGCCGAGCGCTTCCGGGTGGTGACCAACCGCCGCTACCGCTCGATGGTCCTCGAGCATCTGCCCGAGTTGAAGCCCGAGCAGGTACTCTGCGAGCCCATTGGTCGCAACACGGCGCCCTGCATCGCCTATGCCGCCTACTCGCTCCTGAAGAGCGACCCCAAGGCGCGTATGGTAGTCACCCCCTCGGATCACCTCGTACTGCAGGAGGAGGCTTTCCGTGCCATCATCAGCGAGTGTATCGACTTCACACGCGAGAAGAACGCCCTGATGACTGTCGGCATCCGCCCCACCCGCCCAGAGACTGGCTACGGATACATTCAACGCTCGGACAACGAGCGCATCTCGAAGGTCAAGTGCTTCACCGAGAAGCCCAACTTGGAGTTGGCCCAGACCTTTGTGCGCTGTGGCGAGTTCTTCTGGAACTCGGGCATCTTTGTTTGGAAGGCCTGCGACATCGCCGCCGCCCTGGAGTTACACCAGCCCGACATCGCCTCGCTCTTCCGCTCGATAACCCCCGCCTACGGAACCCCCGACGAGGAGGCCGCCATCGAACGTGTATTCTCGGAGTGCCGCGGCATCTCAATCGACTACGGCGTGATGGAGAAGGCCGAGAACGCCTATGTGCGCTGTGGCGACTTCGGATGGAGCGACTTAGGAACCTGGGGCTCGCTCTACCAGCAGGCCCGCAAGGATCGCTACGCCAATGCCAAGCCGCAGGAGGGGTGCTACACCTACGACACCCGCTCGTGCATCGTCTCGCTGCCCGAGGGCAAGGTGGCCGTCATCGACGGACTGAAGGATTATATTGTGGTCGATACCGAGGATGTGCTGATGATCTGTCCTCGCACCGACGAGCAGCACATCAAGAAGTATATCGACGAGGTGAAGTACAACACCGGCGATAAGCACATCTAACCACACACCATGAGCCCGCTCTACGACCTCTATCTGGCCCACCCGCAGGTGACCACCGACTCACGGAATATCTCCCCCGGGGCCCTCTTCTTTGCCCTCAAGGGGGCCTCGTTTGATGGTAACCGCTTTGCCATCAGCGCCCTGGAGCAGGGGGCTGCGGCAGCCGTCATCGACGATAAACAAATAGCCGAGGCCCACCCCGAACTCTCGGAGCAACTCTTCGTGGTCGAAGATGTATTGACCGCCCTGCAAGAGCTGGCCCGTGAGCATCGCCGAGCGCTGGCTGTTCCCGTCTTAGCCATTGCCGGCTCAAACGGAAAGACCACCACCAAGGAGCTGACGGCCGCCGTGCTGGCCGAGCGCTACCGCATACAGGCAACGCGCGGCAACCTGAACAACCACATCGGAGTACCCCTTACGCTGCTCTCGCTCGATCGCGAGGTGGAGTTGGCGGTCGTCGAGATGGGGGCCAGCGCCTGTGGTGAAATCGAGCTTCTGTGCTCGATTGCCGAGCCCAACTACGGCATACTGACCAACATCGGGCGCTCGCACCTCGAGGGCTTCGGAGGGCCCGAGGGGATTCGTCGCGGCAAGGGCGAGCTCTTCGATTTTTTGGCCCAAAACGGCGGTCGGGCGTTCATTCCCAAGGAGGATGCAACGCTGATGGAGATGGCTGCAGAGCGCGAAAACCTCGCCACCGAGAGGTACTCGGTGAAGATTGCCCAGGGTGTTCAGAATCAGTTGGAGGGCGACTTCAACCGCCTCAATATCGCCGCTGCCATGGCCATCGGACGCTACTTCGGGGTCGAAGAGGAGCGTATGCGCTCGGCCATTGCCGACTACCGCCCCTCGAACCACCGCTCACAGCGCACCCAGACGGCCCGCAATACGCTGATTTTGGACTGCTACAACGCCAACCCCTCGAGCATGGCCGCCTCGCTGGAGCACTTCCGCACGGAGCCCTGCCCCGAGGCCGCCCGCAAGGTGGTTATTCTGGGCGATATGCTCGAGCTGGGAGCCTGGAGCAGCGAGGAGCACCGCCGCATCCTGCAACAGGCGTTAGCCATCGAAGGGGCGGAGATTCGCCTGGTAGGCCCCCGCTTTACGGCCGCCCGACAGGAGCTCGGAGCCCCCGAAGAGGTGCTCTGCTACCCCTCGCGTGCAGCGCTCGCCGAAGCTCTGCAACAAAGTCCCATTCGTGGAGCGGTGATTCTTATCAAGGGCTCCCACTCCATTGGTCTGGAGCGCCTGACCGAAAACCTCTAACCCCGCACTATGAAACGATTTCTAATTATTGCGTTGCTGCTCTTCGTTACGTTTCGGGCGATGGCTGCCGAAGAGGAGCTGAAGATCGAAGCTGCGTGGGGCACGCTCCGAGGTACCCTTTGGCTGCCCGATGCTGCGAGCAATACGGCCCTCGTTATCGTGGCGGGTTCGGGCCCCACGGATCGCTACGGCAACTCCTCGGCCGGCATCCGCACCCAGGCCTATGCGCAGCTCGCCCACGAACTCTCGGCCGCCGGCTATGCCGTCTTAAGCTACGACAAACGGGGCATTGCCGCCAGCCAATACCACAATCGCGAGCAGATGCTCTCAGACTGCCACTTCACCTACTTTGCCGACGACATCGAGCTGTGGATAGAGGTGTTGCAGCAGCGCGGCTATCGTCGCATCTTCTTGGCAGGTCATAGCGAGGGGGCAAAGCTCTCGCTCATTGTCGCTGCCCGCAACCCCGAGGTGGCGGGAGTGGTTTCGCTCTGCGGACCCGCCTATCCGATTGATGAGATTCTGAAGGTACAGCTCGCCGGACAGCTTTTGGCCGTCGACTACGCCCTCTACGCCCGCGCCTGCCAGATTATCGACACCCTGAAGCGGGGTGAGACTCCCGAAGAGATTCCCGCAGCCTTCTCTTCGCTCTTCCCCGCCTACCTGAACAGCTTCTACTACGAAGATATGGCCTGCGACCCGCGCCGTGAGGCGGCCCGACTCAGGTGTCCGCTCCTGGTTGTGGGCGGAGGTCGCGATGTACAGGTCTCCACCAAAAATGCCCATGCGCTGAAGGAGGCCTGCCCGCAAGCCGAGTTAGTCATCTTCGAGCAGATGGCCCATGTACTGAAGGATAGCGAGGGCCGCACGGCCCAAGAGCAATTAGACGCCTACACAAATCCCAACCTTCCCCTTACCGAGGGACTTTGCGAGGCGATTATCAACTTCCTGAAGAGCCACTAAACAATCGCTCGACAAACTTTAAAACGGCAAAGAGCAGACAGGCTTTGCCGTTTTCTATTTTTTATTTTACATTCACAACCGAAGTGCAAAATTGAGATTCAACGACAATACAAAAAAAGGAGACCGAGATTAAAACTTAATTTTAACTCTCCTTATAAAATCTTTTTTAGCCATTTTTCTTAATTTTGCACTTGATCGTTGAATCTACCCTATCCTAAGGGAGCTCCAATTGCAGCGATTGCATCTCCCAACACGCTACTTGAAAGCGTGCTAATTTTCATGGGCTGATAAGGAGTTTAAGGAATTTAAGGAGGTTAAAGAATTTAAGGATAACCCCAAATCCCTCCTCCCTAAACTCATTAAATTCCCTGAATTCATTAACACAATTTACTAAATTTACCACCATGAAAAAGATTTTCTATCTCTTTGCCATGCTGCTTTGCTTTGCAGCGTGCAATAACGACAATCCGGACCCCGTAGGCCCCGACAATAATGAGAAGAATAATAATGGAAACGGAAATGGGAACGGAAACGAAAATAACCCACCCGATATCATCTTTGATTTTGTCAACTACTCGATCTATATCTCGGTGATTGACTCCAATACGGGAGCCGATTTGCTGGACCCCAATACCGAGTATAACATCTTGGGCAACGAAATCAAGGCCATCTACGACAGAAAGAGTTATCCGAGATGGACTGTGGAGAGTCTGACGGCTAGAAGACCTGAGGATGTGACACGATATAATCTACCTCTCCAATTGGGTCTGCGCTGGGGTCGTTTTACCACCGACGGCACATCACCCTACTACCTTGGTTTTGGCGAGTTCGCTCCGGAGGGGTATCACGACGAGCCTTTCGTGATTGATTGGGGCGATGGCACGCAGACCGAGTTTCGATTTGACTGCTACACGACCTGGGAGGACCCGACCGACCCCGATGTCCACCGTCGTCTATGGGTTGATGGTGTAGAGCATGAAGGCTCGGAGTGGATTGTAACGATTCGCAAGCAGGGCAAGGAGCTCTCTGAGATTGACCAGGCTATCCAACGTGCCGAGGAGCAGATGGCAGAACTTTTGGAACGTTCGGGCGATTACGATACGGAGCGCGTGGGGGAGATGCTCTGCGGAAAAGATTTTCTTCAGTGGGCTCTTTTAGGTTATGACAGCACCTGGAGTAACATCATTAGCCCTATATATGTTTTCGGTGAGTGGTTATGGGTCGGCTTGTCAGCCGAAAGCTACCGATTCGAAGCTGATGGCACTCTAGTTTGGACGCCCGGAGAGTCAAATATGCCGGATGTCGTTTATGAGCCCGTGGAGGGTCAATGGAAATTCGTCCCCGCTACACGCACTTTATCCTTTCTTTACGATGGCGAGACGGAGCGTGAAGATTATAAGCTGATTGCCCTGGACGAAAGCACCTTTGCCTGGGAGCAGGAGCGAATCTTCTATAAAAAGGATGGATCAGAGTCATTCCGCGAATACCTTCGTTCTGTCTATATCGTGCATTAACCCTGCCCAAGCCCGACAAGCCAATCAGCCGGCTTGGTCTCTCCCGCGCAATATCGCCCCATTGTGCGGGAGAATTTTTTGGGGGGAGTAGAAAAATGAGCAATTAGGAATTTCTCTCCTACTTTTCCCGGGTAAATCTCAGTAACTCCCAGCAATCCCCAGTTTAATTTTGAATTTTGAATTTTGAATTCTCAATTGCTCATTTCTAATTGCTCATTGAGAAATGCTCATTACTCATTAAAATCACCCCTCCTGCTGTGTGCGGATGAAATGGGGCTGATCGCGGGCAAAGCAGGCCAAACGAAAGTTTTTTCAAGTTTTTTGCGCTGAAATTTGCACGAATGATTTTTTTGCCCTATATTTGCACCCGCAATCAGCCCTTCTGGCCGAACATACTGCGGAAATAGCTCAGTTGGTAGAGCACAACCTTGCCAAGGTTGGGGTC
>CAYRPL010000044.1:0-12327 GCA_964426045.1 uncultured Alistipes sp.
TAGGCTCAAACAAAAAAAGACCTGCCTAACATTTTTTAATTGTTAGACAGGCCCTCTTTGCTATATATCCAATATCTCCCAATACCCCTGCCTGGGTGCTCCCACCCTACGCAGACGACCCGTACGGGCCAGGTTTTGCAGGTGATATTTGACGCCATCGACCGAGATACCGATTTCGCATGCCAACTCCGAGCGCGAAATCCGAGGATTGCGTCGAATGGCGGACAAAATGGCCTCTCGTGGCGGTAACTGCGCCGTCGGATGGAGGCGAAGAGTCTCAGCAATCATCTCCAGCATGAACTCAATAAAGGGAGTACATCCCTGGGCTCCTCCGCTCTGTGCCAAAGCCCGATAATGGGCTTGTTGGTGATTGTAAACGATATTTTCGATGGGAAGATCGCGGAAGATAGGCCGCCAACGGCTCATAATTAGAGTCTGCCACAGACGCCCCATACGCCCGTTTCCATCCGAAAAGGGGTGAATAAATTCAAATTCGTAGTGAAAAACAGCACCTACCACCAAAGGGTGCTCATCGGTCGTTGCAAGCCAATCCAAGAGCTCCCCAACCAGATAGGGAACACGCCCTGCGTCGGGAGCCAGATGAATCAATCGTTGACCCGACACCACACCGGCACTCCCCGTGCGGTAAGATCCTGCATCCTCAATCAGTCCCTGCTCCATCTGTGCGTGAGCACGCAACAAATCTTCGGCCCGACATGGATCCAACTCCTCCAAAAGGGAATAGGCCCGAAGCGCATTCTTCACCTCCTGCACCTCGTCAGCGGGTGCCACAACCGGCCGACCCTCCAAAAGAGCCGTAATCTGCTCTCCCGAAAGTCCGTTACCTTCGATAGCGAGGGTCCCACGAATGGTCTTAATACGATTTATCCGGTGCAGACGCAAATCTTCGTGTGCATAGAAATGGTGAGCCAGCGACTCGCTGATGCGGGCCACTAAGGCCAAAATATGTGGCGTCAGGGTATAGGGAGGTTTGTATGCCATTGCTACAAAGTAAAATTTACGCAACAAAGTTACGAAAATCTTTTTGTTTTCGGGTAGTTTTAGGGTAGTATTTCTATTTTTTAGGGTAGTTTTCGGGTAATTTTCGCCCGTTTTCGGGTAGGACTACCCGAAAAAGAGGGGATATTGCGGGCTATCGTTTCAGGCTTTTGAGGTCGCGTAGCTCTTTCAGGCGCTTCATAAGCGGGAACTGCGCCCGGGCATCGGCGGGGATTTCGCCACGGCGGCGCATCGACTCGATGGTGGTGCGGACATACTCTTCGATTTGTCGGTGCAGGCGCTTATAGAGCCAGCACTCGGTGTAGTTGTCGTTATCGAGTAGCACATCGCGAATCGAGCGCTGGGCATTTTTATAGTTGCTCATCTCGTTATTGAAGGCCACACCGCGCTTCTTCGAGCGCTGAATCTTCTCAATGGAGAGTCTTCGCAGCTGCTCGCAGACACCCTGCAGGAGAACCATCACCACGTTGTCGAGCAGTGTATGGCCATGCATGAAGAGGTAGGTATTGGCCGGCCGCAAGCCCCGTTTCGAGAGCTCGGCGCCATAATTGACCACCTGCTCCGTAAGGTTGGGATGGCGCTCCATCAGGCGCTTGCAGCAGCGCTCGACATTGCGTCCCACCCAGGCCAGGGTTCGGGCTCCGTTGTCCTGCAGATCGAGGTAGCTGATGCGCACCGTGTTTTTGAAGTCGATGAGCGGAAAGATCTGCTGCACATCCTCACGGGCCGAGTAGACATACCACAGGTAGGCGGGATAGATCAGACACGAGTATTCGGTCATAAAGCGCACAAAGTCGAAGATGCGCGTATCGTTCTTGGTCGCCTTGACGCAGACGTTATGCAGCGTCTCGGCATAGCAGAGGTAGTTCTCGGTAGCGTAGGCGTAGGTATGAAAGAGGAAGGGCGACGAATTGACCAACTTGGACTGCTCGGTGTGGCCCTCCATCAGGTAGTCGAAGTCGGCATCCATACACAAGAGCAGATCCTCACCCGCCGAGGGGAGCATACTCAACAGCACCTTTTTGCCCTTGGGCAGATCCTCGCGGTTTGGCACCGAGATTTCAAACCGCAGGTAGGGATTCTGGAAGTGGTCGAAGATCGAGCGCCAGAAGGCAACGTCGTCATAGCCCTCGACAAAGACCTTCACGACCCGCTTTTCGACCCCATAGGGGATGGGCTGCGGAAGCTCTTCCGCAGCTGCTCGGCGCCAGACGGGGGCCAAACGGAGCAATTTGTCGATAAATCCTGTGGCCATTGTAGTACAAAGATAATATTTTTCGTACTTTTGCACAAAATAGCGGGGCATATTCTTCCGTTTAGATGGAAAAATAGAGCCCCAAAAAGGTAAAAAAGATGAGTAACAACGACTGGAAAGCCCGTCTGGGTATGGTCTACTCGACCAATCCCGACTTTCAATATGAGACCTTGGAGGCGCCTGAGGCCGAAACCCTACCCCCCGCACAGCAGGATCTGCGCATCTGGCTCGACCGCAAGCACCGCGCCGGCAAGGTGGCGACCCTCGTAAAGGGTTTTGTAGGCAGCGACGAGGATCTGCAGGCCCTGGGCAAACTACTGAAGAGCAAGTGCGGCGTAGGCGGCTCAGCGAAGGAGGGTGAGATTCTGATTCAGGGCGACCACCGCGACCGTGTCATGGAGTTGCTGCAGAAGGAGGGCTACCGCTGCAAAAAGGCCGGAAATTAACCCCATTTGGAAGCGTTGAATCGACTGATTAAAATAGCATTTCTGATTCTGGCAGTCGCTCTCTCGGAGCGGGTGGCAGCGCAGTACTATTCGTGGGGAGCCGACCCCGCGGGGATGAAGTGGCACTCGATAAAGACAAAGGATGTGCGCATCATCTACCCCGACACGGCCGCCTCCTACGCCATCCGCACCCTCTGGACCATCGAGCAGATTAAACCCTCGATTGGCTACGGATTCCGCCACGATGCAATGCGCATCCCCTTTGTGTTACACCCCCAGAACTTCGAGTCCAACGGCTTGGTGATGTGGCTTCCGAAGCGTGTGGAGTTCCTCACCTCCCCCTCCATCGAGGGCTACTCGATGCCCTGGTACAAACAGCTCGTGGCTCACGAATACCGCCATGCGGTGCAGTACAACAACCTCAACCAGGGGGTTATCAAGGCCCTGAGCTACCTGTTCGGACAGCAAGGCTCGACCGTGGGTCTGCTCTTCCTGCCCATCTGGCTGATGGAGGGCGATGCGGTGATGATGGAGACCTCGGCCTCGACCTTTGGCCGTGCCCTGCAACCCCGCTTTACGCTCGAGTACCGTGCCCTGGGGCGTGAAATGCTGCGCCGCAAGAACTCCGACAAGTGGTTCTGCGGCTCCTACCTCGACTTCATTCCCGACCACTACCAGCTGGGCTACCAGATTGCCTCCTACGCCTATGACCGCTATGACGAGAATATCTGGGACAAGGTGGCCTGGTATGGTGTTCGTAACCCCTATGTACTCTTTACGGTGAGCACCGCCCTCAAGAAGTTCTACTCGACAAGCGTCAATAAACTCTTCCACGAAACCTTCGAGCAGCTGAACGACTATTGGGATTCGCTGCCCGAGGTGACCCCCTCGCACCGCCCCCTGCACGAACTTCCGGCCCGCAACCACACCATCTACCGCTGGCCCGTATCGGCAGGCGATTCGACACTGGTGGTGCTGAAGAGTGCCCTGAACCGCCCCTCGCGCTTTGTGAGCTACGACTTAAAGAGCCGCCGCGAGAAGAAGATGTCCTACACGGGGCACCTCTCAACCCGCCCGGCAATGGGCCAAAACGGCCGCCTGTGGTGGACCGAATACCACCGCTCACTGCTCTTTGAGCAGCGGGTAGGCTCACGCCTCTGCTACATGGATCTCTCAAGCGGAGAGCCCCGCACCGTCAAGGGGATTCGCAACGCCCTCTATGCCACCCCCACCGATGGGGGCATTGCCTGGGTCGAGTATACCCCCGATGGGCGCTATACGATCGTTGTGCGTGAGAGGGAGAGCGAACAACGCTACCCCATTCCCCACTTCAAGGAGGTACACGGCATGGCCTGGGAGAATCTCTCAAACCGGCTGTACCTGCTGATCTCCGATGATGAGGGCATGTGGATTGCCGAGCTCGAAAGCGAGGGTTCGCTGCGTGCCGTAACGCCCAAAAACTACGTCACGCTGAGCAGCCTCCGAGCCCGTGACGGAGTGCTCTACTTCGGCTCGATTCGCTCGGGCAAAGACGAGGCCCACTCGCTGGACCTGCGCACCGGCATTGAAGAGCGACTCACCGAGTCCCGCTTTGGTGGCTTCGACCCACTGCCGGTGGGCGATTCGCTCGTCTTAACCGACTACTCGCGCAAGGGCTATGCTCTCTCGATTCAGCCCCTTACGACCCGCTACGAGCGCACCCCGGGTGAGCTCCCATTGAACATCGTCAATCCGCCCCGCAAGCGCTGGGAAGTAATAAACCTCGACACGGTACGTTTCAGCGAGCAGGATTCGGTAAGTCTGGAGCAGCAACATCCGAGTCGTCGCTACCGCAAGGGGCTCAACCTCTTTAAAATCCACAGCTGGATGCCCCTCTCGATCAACCCCTTCGAGCTGGTCGAGGAGCACAACGTGGCAATCAATTGGGGAGCCACACTGCTCTCACAGAATCTGCTCTCGAATACCGAGGCCTACTTCTCATGGGGTTACAACAACACCGAAGGGTCACTCTTCCGCCTGGGCTTCCGCTACTTCGGTTTGGGCCCCACGCTCTCGGTTTCGGCCGTCTACGGCGGTACCCAGAGCATCTACTCGCTGGCACAGTTCGACCCCAAGACCCAGAAACTCGAACACCAGGCCATCCCCCACCTCGATACCTACTACTCGGTCTCGACCGGCATTACCCTGCCCCTCTACTTCGCTCGCGGCTACCACACCCGCCAGCTCACCATCGCAGCAAATTGGAACTACTCGAACGGATTGGTGGCCCGCCTGGGAGAGATTCGCTATGATCCGCTGACCGGCAAGATATCGAACATCGGCCACATCGGTTACAGCGAGGGGCTCCACAAACTCCAATTCAGCCTCGGATTTGCCGACCAGGTACGGATGTCCTCGCGCGAGTTCGCCCCCCGCTGGGGCTATATCCTGACTGCCGACTACGCCCTGAACCCCAACAACGGCTCGTTCAGTGACCTGATTTCGCTCTACGGCCGCTTCTACCTGCCGGGCATCACCCGCCCCCACTCGCTGACCGCAGCCATCAACTACCAAACCTCGCTCGGAGGATTCCATACCCCCGATGGAGAGACCATCCTGACCTACCAGGCCACCCGCCTGATTCCCCACAGCTACTCCGCAGGGGCGATTCGCAGCGACAACTACTTAGCCGCCTCGCTGGCCTATCAACTGCCGATTTGGTATCCCGAGGGGGGTATTGCCTCGGTCATCTACTTCCGACGCATCCGCCTGAATATCGGTGTAGACTATGCCCAATACAACTACTTCGGTCGTCGGGTACAGCTAGGGGCCTATGGAGGCGATCTGATGGTGGATATGAACATCTTCCGCCAGCCCGACTCGGCCACCTCGACCCTCACCCTCTCGCTCTATCAACCCCGACAAGGCTCGCTTTGGTTCGGTGTCGGCCTGGGACTTCCGTTTTAGGCAATGAGTAATTAACAATGAGTAATGAGCAATTAGGAATTATTTTAATCAGAAAATTTTGAATTTTGAATTCTGAATTTTGAATTATTTGTACCTTTGCTCCAAATAACCTGTTGAAAAACCTGCACAATGATGAAGAAAAATGATATACAGAAGCCCCGCAGCTGGAGATGGCTCTGGTGGGTAGTCTTTATACCCGTTTCGCTGGGAATCGGAATGTTGCTTTTGACCGCCTTTGGTCTCTTTGGTCGCATGCCCTCGTTCGTGGAGTTGGAGAACCCCAAAAGCAACCTGGCGACCGAAATCTACTCCGAAGATGGTAAGGTCATCGGTTCGTTCTTTGTCCAGAACCGCTCGCATGTGCAGTATGCCGACCTCTTTCCGGCCGACTCGACAGCAACCGCGTACCGCCGATTGTGGCGGCGCTGATTGCCACCGAGGATGTCCGCTTCCGCAACCACTCGGGTATCGACCTGCGCTCGCTGATGCGTGTGGGCGTGAAGACCATTCTGCTGAGCAACGCCTCGCAGGGCGGTGGTTCGACCATCACCCAGCAGCTGGCCAAGAACCTCTTCCCGCGTGACACGGTGCGCAACCGCTCGAAGCTGACCCGTACCTCGATGCTCGTTTTGGCCAAGTTCAAGGAGTGGATTACGGCTCTGAAGCTCGAGTACAACTACACCAAGGAGGAGATTGCTGCCATGTACCTCAACACAGTGGCCTACGGCTCGAATGCCTACGGCATCAAGTCGGCAGCCGCCACCTTCTTCAACAAGACCCCCGACGAGCTGAATATCCAGGAGGCTGCGATGTTGGTGGGTGTGGTAAATGCCCCGACCCGCTACTCGCCGGTTCGCAACCCCGAGAATGCCCTGAAGCGTCGCAACCTGGTCATCTCGCGTATGGCCGTAGCCGGAGCCATTTCGGATAAAGAGCGGGATTCGCTCTCGGCACTCCCCATTACGCTGAACTACAAACCCATCTCGCACAACGAGGGCTATGCCACCTACTTCCGCGAAATGCTGCGTCTGGTGATGAACGCCGAGCGCCCCACACGCCGTCAGTTCTACAACGAGTGGGACTACATCGAGGCCTGCCGCGAGTATGACGAGAACCCGATTTACGGTTGGTGTCTGAAGAACAAGAAGGCCGACGGCACCCCCTACAACATCTACCGCGACGGTCTGAAGATCTATACCACCATCAATTCGCGCATGCAGCAGTATGCCGAGCTGGCCCTTCAGAAGCAGATGGAGGAGGTGATTCAGCCCCAGATGGAGCGTCAATACAAGGCTACGAAGGTGCTGTTCCAGGATACCGAGCGGGCCGACAGAGAGAAGATTATCAACCAGGCAATTCGCCAGTCGGACCGCTACCGCGAGATGAAGGAGGCCGGGGTCTCGAACAGCGATATCATGGTCTCGTTCGACAAGCCCTGCCCGATGAAGGTCTTCACCTACAAGGGTGAGCGTGACACGGTGCTTTCGCCCCGCGACTCGATTCTGCACCACAAACGCATCATGCGTGCCTCGTTCGTGGCGATGGATCCCCGCACCGGAGGCGTAAAGGCCTATGTCGGAGGCCCCAACTTCCGCTACTTCAAGTACGATATGGCCAAGCAGGGTAAGCGCCAGATTGGCTCGACCATCAAGCCCTTTATCTACACCTTCGCCATCGACCACCTGGGACTTACCCCCTGTACGCCGGTTCCCAACCTTCCGGTCTCGATTGAGACGGCCGTAGGTACCGCCTGGACCCCCAAGGAGGCGGGCAAAGTGGAGCAGCTCGGTGAGTTGCACCCGCTGTATTGGGGTCTGGCCCTGAGCCGCAACAACTACTCGGCCTGGATTATGAAGCAGGCCAAGCAGCCCGAGGCCGTGGCCGACTTTATCCACAACATGGGTATTCGCAGCTTTATCGACCCCGTACCGGCGATGTGCGTCGGCACTTCGGAGTCGAATGTCTACGAGATGGTTTCGGCCTTCTCGACCTTTGCCAACGAGGGTGTTCACACCGACCCGATCTTCGTGACACGCATCGAGGACAGACAGGGCAACCTGATTGCCAGCTTCATCCCCCAATCGCAGGATGCCATCTCCGACGAGACGGCCTACATGATGCTTACGATGTTGCAGAAGGTCGTAACCAACGGTACGGCCGGTCGTCTGCGCTACGCCTACGGAATGGATGGCGTGGAGCTGGGCGGCAAGACCGGAACCTCGCAGAAGAACCGCGATGCCTGGTTTATGTGCGTGGCCCCGAAGTTGGTGATGGGAGCCTGGGTCGGAGGTGAAGACCAGGCCGTACACCTCACCGCACGCGGCGAGGGTGGCGTAGTGGCCCTTCCGATTGTGGGCGACTTCCTGCAACGGGTACACAACGACTCGTCACTCGGCATCTCGCGCAACGATATGTTCATCCGTCCGGCCAACCCCTACCGCCTGGACTGCTCGACCGAAGATATTCAGGAGGAGTTCGGAGCCGGCGAAGTGGAGAGCGACGAGTTTTTTGATTAACCCCCCACACACCTGTTTAGAAAATTTACATTGACACCTATAAGTTAGTTAGAAGCGTATGAAGATTGCCATCGTGGGCGCAAGTGGCGCCGTGGGTCAGGAGTTCCTGACCATTTTGGAGGAGCACAAAGATTTCCCGATTGATGAGCTGACGCTCTTCGGTTCGCCCCGAAGCGCCGGCACGACCTATATGTTCCGCGGCAAGGAGCACACCGTGAAGTTGCTACAGCACAATGACGATTTCAAGGGTATCGACATCGCCTTAGTTTCGGCCGGAGGTTCGACCTCGAAGGAGTTTGCCGAGACCATCACCAAGCACGGTACGCTGATGATTGACAACTCGTCGGCCTTCCGTATGGAGGAGGATGTCCCCTTGGTGGTTCCCGAGGTGAATGCCGCCGATGCGCTGGATGCTCCGCGTCGCATCATCGCCAACCCCAACTGCACGACCATTCAGATGGTTGTAGCCCTGCAGGTTATCGAGCAGCTCTCGCACATCAAGCGCGTGCATGTCTCGACCTATCAGTCGGCCAGCGGTGCCGGTGCCCAGGCGATGGCCGAGCTGGAGGCTCAGCACGCAGCCCTGGCTCAGGGTGCAGAGCCCAAGGTAGAAAAGTTCGCCTATCAGCTGGCCTACAACGTGATTCCCCACATCGACCAATTCACCGAGAACGGCTATACGAAGGAGGAGATGAAGATGTTCAACGAGACCCGCAAGATTATGCACAGCGATATCAAGGTCTCGGCGACCTGCGTGCGTGTTCCCGTGATGCGTGCCCACTCCGAGAGCATCTGGGTCGAGACCGAGCGCCCCGTTTCGGTCGAGGAGGCCCGTGCAGCCTTTGCTGCTGCCGAGGGTATTGTGCTGATGGACGAGCCCGAGCAGAAGTCCTATCCGATGCCGCTGTTCATCGCCCACAAGGAGCCGACCTATGTGGGTCGTATCCGCAAGGATCTGACCGACGAAAACGGTCTCTCGTTCTGGTGCGTTGCCGACCAGATTAAGAAGGGTGCTGCGCTGAATGCCGTGCAGATTGCCGAGTGGTTGATCAAAAACAAGCACATCTAACTGTCGATGTTTGCCCTTGCGGTTCACTCCGAGGCCGACTTCGAGCGGCTGGCCCTGGCGACCTTTCGGCACCAGGCTGCGCAGTGTACCCCCTATCGGGAGTGGATCGAAGAGTTGGGAATTGCCCCTGATGTGGTCGACTCAATAGAGAAGATTCCCTACCTGCCCATCGAGCTCTTCAAGAGCCACCGCATCTACTGCGGTGAAGCCGAACCCGAGGTGACATTCACCTCGTCGAGCACCACCGGAAAGGGGGTTTCGCACCACCACATGGCCTCGCTGGCCCACTACGAGGAGTGCTTTATAAGGGCCTTTGAGCACTTCTACGGTCCCTGCGAGGGGTGGAGCCTCTACGGGTTGCTGCCTAACTACCTGGAGCGTGAGGGCTCGTCGCTGGTCTATATGGTCGATCGGCTGATTCGACGCTGCGGCTCGGGCGGCTTCTACCTGCACGACCACACGCAGCTGATTTCGGACATGGAGGCCGACACAAAGCCCAAGATTCTGCTGGGGGTGAGTTATGCCCTCTGGGATTTGGCCGAGGGGTTGGCTCCAAAACTAAAAAATACGGTGGTGATGGAGACCGGTGGGATGAAGGGCTACCGAGAGGAGATTCAGAAGGATGCCTTTCATCGGCTGCTCTGCAAGGCCTTCGGGGTGGAGCGCATCCACTCCGAGTATGGCATGGCCGAGCTTACGTCACAAGCCTACTCCAAAGGGGAGAATCGCTTTCATTGTCCGCCCTGGATGCGGGTACGGGTGCGGGATATCAGCGCCCCGAGCCGTGCATTGGATGCGGGGGTGCGTGGCGGTATCGACATCATCGACTTAGGGAACCAATCCTCGTGTGCCTTTATCAGTACACAGGACGTAGGCCGTCGATTTGAAGATGGCAGTTTTACCATCGAGGGGCGCATTGCGCACTCCGATATTCGTGGATGTAATCTTTTGGTACAATAAGCGATGGAACAAGGGGTGGATTTTGTGGTTTTGTGGGTCGATGGCAACGATCCGGCCTGGCAAAAGGAGTTCCAAGTGGCCCGTCAGCGGGCGGGACGGGATGCCGACGGCGCAGCGATTCGCTACCGCGATTGGGAGACGCTGCGCTACTGGTTCCGAGGTGTGGAGCGCTTTGCTCCGTGGGTGCGGAAGATTCACTTTGTCACCTGGGGGCACCTGCCCGAGTGGCTCAACGTGGAGCACCCCAAACTCCACATCGTGCGCCACGAGGAGTACCTGCCCGCCGCCTATCGCCCGACCTTCAACTCCAACACCATCGAGCTGAATCTGCACCGCATCGAGGGCCTTTCGGAGCACTTTGTACTCTTCAACGACGACACCTTCTTGACGGCAGAGTGTGCCGTAAGTGACCTCTTTAAGGAGGGGTTGCCGTGCGATATGGCTCGTCTGAGCCTCGTGCAGGCCTCGTCGGTTGGCCACACCATCTACAACAACCTGGCCCTGATTAACGCCCACCATGGGCGTCGGGCACTGAATCAGCACCTAACGAAGTGGCTTCACCCGGCATACGGCGCCGGAGCCATCCTGAAGACCCTGAGTCTGCTGCCCTGGAGTTTCTTCCCGGGATTCTACGACCACCACCTGCCCCAACCCTATCTCAAGGGGCAGTTTGAGCGAGCCTGGGAGCTGTGGGGCGAGGCGCTCGACCGCTCGTGCCACAACACGTTGCGCGAACTCTCGGACCTCTCGCATTGGCTCATCCGCTACGATATGCTCTGCCGAGGTGAGTTCTCTCCCCGCAACTTCCGAGACTGCCGCCTGATGAACCTCGACGACGAGCAGCTCGAAGCAGTCTGCTCGGCTGTGCGCTCAGGCCGCTATAGGATGCTCTGCCTGAACGACAGCGAGCATATAGAAGACTTCGAGCACTCGAAGCGCACCCTGATTGCCGCCTTCGAGCAACTGCACCCAACCCCTTCAAGCTATGAACGCTGACCAAATCACCGTCATCATTCCGCTCTACAACAAGGAGGTCGAAATCGAGTGCACGCTACGCTCGGTGCTGGCACAGCGCACCCTGCCCCGCGAAATTATTGTGGTGGACGACGGCTCGACGGACCGCTCGGCCGAGATTGTAGAGTCGATGCGCCATCCGTTGATTCGGCTGATTCGTCAGACGAACCAAGGGGTAAGCGCCGCCCGCAATCGAGCCCTGAGGGAGGCCCAAACTCCGTGGGTGGCCCTACTCGATGGCGATGACCGATGGGAAGCGGGCTACTTAGAGACTGTCTGCCACCTGATGGAGCGCTACCCCGACTGTGGTGCCTACGCCACGGGGTTTCAGATAGAGAACAACGGCAACCGCTACCCCGCCCCGACACCCGAGAGGGAGGGTGTGGTCGATTTTTTCGAAGAGTCACTCCGACGCTTTGTGCTGATACCCTCGACTACGACCCTCAACCGCTCGTTGGCGCTCGATTTGGGGGGATTTCCCGAGGGGATGCGCATGGGCGAGGACCAATATCTCTGGGCCCGCATCGCCCGCCAAAGTCGGGTCTGCTTCTCCCCCCGCAGGGAGGTGATCTACGCCCGCTCGGCCTCCAATCGCTCGGCTGCACTCTGGCAGCCGGAGCAGTGCAACACCTCGCTCGAAGCACTCTATGACCCCGCAGCCTCAGATTTGAGCAACGAATATGTGGCCCGTGTAGCGTTAGGCAAGGGGCTTCTCGTGAGCGCCCGAGGCGGTAGCTCCGAGGCCCGAAAGACACTCGAAGTCTTCCGCTCCACACGTCTGAATCGCTTTGCGTGGTGGAAACTGAGACTGCTCAATACCCTGCCCCACTCGTGGCGGGGGCCACTACTCAACGCCTACAACCGCCTGGCCTGGCTGATAGCCAAAAAGGGTCTTTAAAAAATTCAAAATTCAAACAAAAAGGGGCTGTCTAACAAGTCCTAAAAAATGAAAATCGCCCCCGTCAGATGCACTTCTGGCGGGGGTGAAATCGTTAGAATTAGACTTGTTGGACAGCCCCTTTTTGCAATTCAAAATTAAGATTCCTAATTATTACTGTCCGATAAAACTTTGTGTTGATGTTGTAAGATGTGCTCGGCAGG
>CAYRPL010000045.1:0-12322 GCA_964426045.1 uncultured Alistipes sp.
AAGTTACGAAAATATTTGCTTTTATACAACACTTAGATGTTACAAGATACTAGTGTTTATAGTTGCATCCCCAGTGCTGAGCCTAGGTCTTAAATAAATCTCACCAAACCTCAAACTATTTAGAGAGCCATCATCCACACTCAACATTCCAGAAAACAGATCGTAAAGTCCCCATTTACATTTACTCTCCTGCAAGCTCACAATTTTACCATGTCTTCCGGTAGAATCGACCTGGAAAACTACACCTTCCAGCTGGCCTTTCTTGTAATAATCACCCACTTTATAGCGTCTGTTTTTAGAACCTCCAGCATCGTTTATCAGGCTGAATGTAACCGAAATGGTCTGCTTGACACGAACCGGCTTTTCGTTGTGTTTACCGGGATTCCAGAGCGGGGAAGACTTGATGATGCGAACAACCTCGTCGGCCAGGATGCGATCGGGGCTTTGGAGAATATCCACCTGCTTGATTGAGCCATCGGCTTCAACAACAAACGATGCGATAACTCGGCCCGAAATTCTGTTTTCAGCGGCCAACTTGGGGTATTGCATATTGTTATGCACCCAATTACTAAAATCAGAGAGTCCTCCGCCCTGAAACAAGGGCATAACCTCGGTTGCAAGATAGGGCGCCTCCTCCAGGTACTTTAATTCGTCTCGGTAGGTATCGCTATCTACGGCTGCCACCGAGTTTTGAGGAATTGAATCTACGATCGCAGGAGTCTCTTTTTGCCGCAGTAGGTAGAGTTCATAGGTTGCATACTTCTCCAACTTGCACTCAAATTCATAGACAAAGGGAAGAATCTCTTTATGATTGATTCGTATTCGACGTGTATCAACCGGCAAATAGACCCCATATTCAGACTCTCTTTTATGCACCATTTCACCGATATTTCCCAGATTACCTTGAATTTGCGGATCTTCGAGAACGACGCATACACGCACCAAAGCACAAGGTGCACCATTATTGTCGATTCGAGGGTTTATCTTGGCCTCCATATCAAGGGCCATTCGTTCAAATTTTCCAAAAATCAATTGCTGGGCCGATGAAACTCCAATTGCCATAAGCGCAGCCAAAGAGAGTAAAAATTTCTTCATTGTTATAGTTGTTTTTCAGTTTGTTGCTGGCCAAACATAAAAATAGAAAAGTGTGGAGCCAACTTTGTTTATCTGTCTCGAGGCTCTGGAATGCCTTAACCGAAATAAACAATACCCCACACCGAATAGGGGTAACCAGAACAGCTACGCCTATACACGGTGACGAGTGTAAAGCCCTCCTTCGGTTGAAATTTTCCAGATTTCGAGACAAGGATCAGCGAAACACTTTCACTATCAAATGTTGCCGCCCACCACAGACGGCAGTGCAAAGATAGGAAGAAATTGGGAATTAGGAGTTAGGAATCAGAAATTATTTTCAGCAGTCAGCTATTTAATTAGCAATTAGCAATTAGTAATTAGAAGAGAGTGACTAAAAAGTGATTTTATCTTCTGGAGAATTGGATATTTGAAATCGTTCTCAGATAGGGATACGAATAAAATCGCCCTCAGAAACTAAAATCCCGACTTTTTAGTCTCCCTCTTTTATCTGTCTATAAGAGAAGCTCCAAATTCCAAATTCCTAATTCCTAATTCCTAATTCCTAATTCCTAATTCCTAATTAACCCGCTTTCAGCGGCTTTTCCACCTTCGCGCCTCGGCATAGCTCAAGCAAGCTTAGCTCTGCCCTCGGCTTGTCGGCGGTTCCTAATTGGCAAACCGTATCTTGGTTTTGTGTTTCGGGCGGGTGATCTCCTGCTCGACGATGCCGGTCAGCACATCGGCGGCATCGTGCCAGCGGTTGGCGCGGAATTGGCGGCGGTAGGTTGTCAGGTGGCTGTGCAGCTCGGGCCAGCGTTGGCGCCAGGCTGCGGGCAGACGCACGTTGTGCAGCACCGTGGCGGCGTGAGAGAGGATGCGGGCCTCCTTATTATCGGATTGGTGAAACCACTCGACCCTCACACGCGGAGCTAAGCGCTGGATGGCGCGGGCAAAGCCACGGCCTCCGTTGTTACTCTCAACCAGCGCCGTGCGTGTACCCGAGCGGACAAGCATATCGGCCACCAACTGCTCGGTGAGCTCCATCGGCTCGCGCGAGTAGACCACATCGGTCAGATAGATCACCCCATCGACATCCACGGCATAGCTCACCGAGCAGAGGTAGTCGTCGCCCGCATCGGCCGTATCGGTATAGTTTCCCCAGCGCACCACCTCGCGCGGAAGTTCGTCGTAGGTCTGGAAGTGGTCGCCATAGAGGAGTCCCTCGGCAGCCGAGGGGTGCCCCTGGTACATACACTCAAAACGCAAAGGGTCTAAGCGACGCTTGGCCTCGAGCAGTTCGACCGACTGGCGCTCGGGCCAGAGGGCCTCGCCCACGGCTCGGGGGTCCACCTCCGAGGGTTCGGAGCGGTGGATAGCCTCGAAATTCAGATGGAGCCACCCCTCTTTGGGAAGTGCTTCGAGCTGGGCCCAGGAGGTGAAGGGGACCACCGGTTCGAGGCGCATGAGGGTACCAATCAAATCCTCCTCGTGCCAGCGAGTAAAGACTATCAGCTCGCGCGAGAGGTTGTGCATACGGGTCTTAACCACCGAGGTATACCACTCCCAGCAGTTGTCTCGTATGAGGGGCGAGTTGGCCTCCATGGCATCCTTGTAGAGGTCGTCGAGGATGAAACAATCGACCCGGTTGCCGGTCAGCGACCCCTCACGCCCAACCGAGAGAATCGAGCCCTGATGACCCACCACCTCGGCCTCGTCGGCCGTGCGGATATAGCCCGTGGGGCGGCTCCCCTGCTTGAGGCGGGTCTCCGGAAAGAGTTCGCCATACTCCGTCGAGTCGAGGACGCGCTGCACACGTCGGTTAAAGCGTGAAGCGAGCGAAGCCGAGTAGGAGGCAATGGCGACCCGCAGGTCGGGGTCAAGGCCCAGGAGGTAGGCCGGCAGGAGGGTCGTGGCACCCATGCTCTTGCCGTGCTGCGGGGGCATCGTGACAATCAGGCGTCGCACCCGCCCCTCGGCAAAGGCCTCCAGAAGGCGGTAGTAGGTGCGATGAAAGGGGGGCCACTCCATAAAGGGGTAGACCGCACGGGCAAAATCTTCGAAACGTGCAGCCATCGCTATACCAAATTTTCGAGGTTCAGGTCACGGAACGAGAAGTCATTGTCGAGCACACCGGCCGCACACGCAGTGTGAAACTCCCACCAGACGGGAACAACAGAGCGGATACGGCTCCCCTCGCCCTCGGGCATCTCGGAGGGGGTGCGATAGACCACACACGAGGTGACCAGGCGGCAGGCCACCCCATCGGCAGATGTGAGCTCGACGGAGCCCGAAAAGAAACTCTTGTCGCCAATCGAAGCCAGCAAAGCGTCGCCCACTTCGCGGTAAAGTTGAGTTGAAACAGAATAAATCATTGTAGTTAAATATTTTTACTAAAATTTGTTGTTTTTATTCAAAGAATTGCTTAACTTTGCAGGGACAAAGATATATTCAATAATTGAATTTTGATACTCGAAAAGCAAATTATTTACTATAAAATTTATTGATAGGAGGATGACAGGCGATTGGATAAAGCAGATACGCAAGGAGCTTAAAATGACGCAACAGCAACTTGCAGAGCGACTTGGAGTGGGCAAGGCAGCCCTTTCGATGATCGAGACGGGGCGCGCCTCACTGACGACGCGCAACAAAAACATATTAGTTCAAGAATTGAACGTCAATCCCGATTTCTTAGAGACGGGGCGCGGAGAGATGTTCAATGCCGAGCCCGACCTGACGGCCTACCGCCTGAGGACCGACAACTCGCTGCCGCTGCAGAGCGTACCCCTCTACTCGATTGAGGGAACGGCGGGGTTGGTGCCCCTCTTTACAGACCAGAGGCAGACCAAACCGGTGAACTACATCCACATCCCCAACCTGCCGAAGTGCGACGGGGCCATCTACATCGCCGGAGACTCGATGTACCCGCTGCTCAAAAGTGGAGACATTGTCCTCTACAAGCAGCTTTCGGACCCTACGGATATCTTCTGGGGCGATATGTATCTGCTCTCGATTGACATCGACGGCGAGGAGTACATCACCGTAAAATATATTCAGAAGTCCGACCGCCCGGGCTATGTCAAACTCGTGAGCCAGAATCCCCACCACGCCGACAAGGAGGTGGCCATGGAGCGTATCCGTGCCATCGCCTTAGTCAAAGCCTCGATTCGTATGAATTCGATACGATAGGTAAAAGGGGTAAAAATTATCAAAAGTATGGGATTTTAATCCATCGAGGCGAAAAGCTGCGGCAAAATCTTCACCTTTGTAGAAAGGAGATAAAAATGTAAAACCGAAAATAGTATAGCAAGATGAAAACAAACTACGAAATTCGCTATGCAGCGCATCCCGAGGATGCCAAGCACTATGACACCAAACGTATTCGCCGCGACTTTTTAATCGAGCGCGTATTTGCTGCCGACGAGGTGAATATGGTCTACTCGATGTACGACCGCATGGTCGTAGGTGGAGCCATGCCCGTCAAGGAGGCTCTTCTGCTGGAGGCCATCGACCCCTTGAAGGCCCCCGTATTCCTCTCGCGTCGCGAGCTGGGTATCTTCAACGTGGGTGGCAAGGGTCGTGTAAAGCACGGTGACGAGGTCTTTGAGCTCGACTACAAGGAGGCCCTCTACTTAGGTGCCGGCAACCGTGAGGTGGTATTCGAGAGTCTTGACCCCGAGAAGCCCGCGAAGTTCTACTTCAACTCCTGCGTGGCACACTGCACCTATCCCGACAAGAAGATTACGAAGGCCGACGCCGTAGTGGCACACATGGGTTCGCTCGAGGGCTCCAACGAGCGCAACATCAACAAGATGATTGTCAATCAGGTGTTGCCCACCTGTCAGCTGCAGATGGGTATGACCGAGCTGGCCACGGGCAGTGTATGGAACACGATGCCGGCACACGTTCACTCGCGTCGCATGGAGGCTTACTTCTACTTCGAGGTACCCGAAGACCAGGCCGTATGCCACTTTATGGGTGAGGTCGACGAAACCCGTCACCTCTGGATGAAGGGTGACCAGGCAGTACTCTCGCCCGAGTGGTCGATTCACAGCGCCGCAGCCACCCACAACTACACCTTTATCTGGGGTATGGGAGGTGAGAACTTAGATTACGGCGACCAGGATTTCTCCTTAATTACCGATTTGAAGTAAGAGAAAACAGGTTGCAACAAGTGGCCGGAAAGGGTCAATATGTGGTAAAAATAAAGAGAAAATATGAACAATCTGTTTCGTTTAGATGGCAAGGTAGCACTCGTAACGGGTGCCGCCTATGGCATTGGCTTTGCCATTGCCGAGGCCTTAGCAAAGGCCGGAGCCAAGATCGCCTTCAACTGCCGCGGTGAGCAGCACCTGCAGGAGGCCCTCGCAGCCTACAAAGAGAGAGGCATCGAGGCCCACGGATACATCTGCGACGTAACCGACGAAGAGCAGGTCGAGGCCATGGTAGCCCGCATCCGCAAGGAGGTGGGCGTGGTGGATATTCTGGTAAACAACGCCGGCATCATCAAGCGTATTCCGATGCACGAGATGAAGCGCGAGGAGTTTCAGCAGGTGATAGATATCGACCTCGTAGGCCCCTTCATCCTCTCCAAGGCGGTGATTCCCGCCATGATCGAGAAGGGCCACGGCAAGATTATCAACGTCTGCTCGATGATGTCCGAGCTGGGTCGCGAGACCGTATCGGCATACGCCGCAGCCAAGGGAGGACTCAAGATGCTGACACGCAACATCTGCTCCGAATATGGCGAGCACAACATCCAGTGCAACGGCATAGGCCCGGGTTACATCGCAACACCCCAAACCGCACCCCTGCGTGAGCGTCAGGCCGACGGTTCGCGACACCCCTTCGACTCCTTTATCGTGGCCAAGACCCCCGCAGCCCGCTGGGGTACGCCCGAGGATTTGATGGGCCCCGCCATATTCTTAGCCTCCGACGCCTCGAACTTCGTGAATGGACACATCCTCTATGTGGATGGGGGTATCTTGGCTTATATCGGCAAACAACCTTGATTTTCGATTTTATAGGGCATATTTGTCCTCGCTCTCGGGCGGCTTGAATGGGACGTACAATCGTACTACCCATCCAAGCCGTCTTTCGTTTGAGAACAAATCTGCTCCTCTAAAATCAAAAATTGGGAGCATATCCGGCCCAATCTGCGTTGGCACAAAATTTCCTCGCTTAAAATCAAAAATTCGCATCCAAGCCGTCCTTCGTTTGAGAACAAATCTGCTCCTCTAAAATCAAAAATGGGGGAGGCTGAGGGAACTGGGTGGACTGGGAAAACTGGGGAAAGTAAAAATTGCCCAGTCTCCCCAGTCAGCCCAGTTTTGCAGGTACACCGCAGTCAATACAACCTTTCGCAGTACTCACTTTTTGTCGGAATGTGGAAAATGCTCTGCCTTGCAAATCACAGGAGATTGCCACGTCAGTCGCTCACGCTCCTTCCTCGCAATGACTGAGTTATGCAAAACCATTGCTCATTGCTCATTAGTCATTGTTCATTACTCATTGCTCACTGCTCATTACTCATTGCTCATTAAAACAAGCCGTCGTTACGACGGTTTGCAAAGATGCGGTGCTTCGTGAAATCGGGGCGGAAGGGTTGTACTTGTCGTACTACCCTTTCGCCCCGATGAGGGAAGTGCCGCAGGTGGGGCACTATCACAAAAAAATTACTCTTCGGGGAGCACAAACTCCGTCATCCCCGCATTAACCAGGATGTTGTACCACTGGAAGAGCTTCTTCATATCCGAAAGGTGCACACGCTCGCGGTCGTAGTCGGGGAGAATCTCTGCCATATAGGCCTGAATCTTCTCGGGCGACTCCTTGTGGCTGACAGCCTCCTTACCTCCGGTATGGTTGTAGATGTTGGTGAGCACGGTGGCCAGGGGCACATCCTCGTTCTCGGTGAACATCGAGATCTCGGTTAAGGCACTCATCTTCGAGGCCATAGCGGCATTCAGGCGCTTGCCATCGATAAGCGACTCGACAATTACACCACGCTGCGAGCGAGCAACATACTTATACAATCCGGGCATACCCGAGATTGCCAAAATATCCTTCAATTCCATAATCTTACATTATATAGTGTTTATCGGTTACTGTTTGTTCATGTGTACGCCGAGCTGCGGCACGGGGAAGTGGATACCCTCGTTGGGGAGCTGCTTGTAGATTGCCTCGTTCATATCGAAGTACAGGCCCCAATAATCCTCGTTCTTGGTCCACATACGCAGCGAGAGGTTCACCGACCCGGGAGCCAGCTCCGTAAGGTAGACTACCGTCTCGGGCTCGTTCAACACGCGCTTATCGGCGGCAGCTAAGCGCAGCAGGGCTGCACGGGCCTTATCCACATCGTCGCCATACGAAATCGAGACCTTGATATCGACTCTGCGCAGAGCCGAGTGGGAGTAGTTGTCGATAATCGAGGTCGAGATGGCGCTGTTGGGGATATAGATTACCTGGCGATCGGCCGTAACGACCTTGGTCGAGAAGAGCATAATCTCCTCGACGGTACCCGACTGTCCCTGGGCCTCGATGTAGTCACCTACACGGTAGGGGCGCAGGAGCAGCAGCATCACACCACCGGCGAAGTTCTGCATCGTGCCGCTCAGGGCCATACCGATAGCTAAGGTTGCAGCCGAGAAGATGGCGATAATCGAGGTTACATTGACACCTAAGGTCTGCACCACGGCCATAGCCAGCAGCAGGTAGAAGACCACGCTGATCATATTCTTAAGGAACGAACGGAGCGAGACATCGACCTGCTTACGCTCGAAGGCACGCTCCATGAGGCGAACCACCCAGCGAATCAAGAGGCGACCGACCCAATAGATGAGCAGTGCAACGGCCATCTTAAGGCCTACCCACATGGCATCGGCCAAAATTCCGTTCCAAAACTCGGTCCAATCGAAGGTCGAAAGTTTCTCAATCGTGTCGGCCCACTGCTGCTTTTGCAGGCTGTCGGGCAGAATCAGAGGCTCTGCAGCCTCGCTTTGGGCATACAAAAAAGGTAATTTCATCTTAAAAAGTATTACAGGTTATCAATCGTGGCGCAAAATTAACATTTTTTTCAAAAAAAATAGTAACTTTGCAAAGGTTGGAGTGAAATCTTTTGCTCCCGAAACGACAAAATAAGAGAAACTATACGTTGATGAAGAAGATGGTAGAGATTATTCAGATTAACATTGCCGGTGCCGACAAGCCCGGATTGACCGCCTCGCTGACCGAGATTTTGGCCCACCACAACGCCTTTATCCTCGATATCGGCCAGGCCAATATTCACCAATCGCTCACCTTGGGCATTCTGATTAAAACCACCTCCGACAAGTCGGGACAGATCATGAAGGAGCTTCTGTTCAAGGCCTCGGAGCTCAACATCAACATCCGCTTTACCCCCATTGCCGAAGAGCAGTACACCGAGTGGGTGGGTCGCCAGGGCAAGAACCGCTACATCATTACCCTGCTGGGTCGCAAGCTGACGGCCGAGCACATCTCGCTGGTTACGAAGGCCATCACAGAGCAGGGGCTGAACATCGACGCCATCAAGCGCCTGACGGGTCGTGTGCCGCTGCACAAGGATGAGCGTGCCCCGAAGTCCTGCATCGAGTTCTCGGTGCGTGGCACTCTTCACTCGAAGGATGAGCTGCAGGAGCGATTTATGGCCCTCTCGGATCTGGGTGCCGATGTTTCGTTCCAGAAGGATGACATCTACCGCCGCAGCCGCCGCCTGATCTGCTTCGATATGGACTCGACACTCATCGAGACGGAGGTTATCGACGAGCTGGCCGACCGTGCCGGTGTGGGCCCCGAGGTACGAGCCATTACGGAGTCGGCGATGCGCGGTGAGATTGACTTCTGCGAGAGCTTCCGACGTCGCTGCGCCCTTTTGAAGGGTCTCGATGTCTCGGTGATGGAGGAGATTGCCCACAGCCTGCCCATTACCGAGGGCCTGGAGCGTATGATGACCGTGCTGAAGCGTGTAGGCTACAAGACGGCCATCCTCTCGGGAGGTTTCACCTACTTTGGCAACTATCTGCGTCAGCGCTACGGATTTGACTTTGTCTATGCCAACGAGTTGGAGGTCGAGGATGGAAAACTCACGGGTCGCTACTTAGGTGAGATTGTCGATGGCCGCCGCAAGGCCGAGTTGCTGCGCCTGTTGTGCCAATTCGAGGGCATCAACACCGCCCAGGCCATTGCCGTGGGTGATGGTGCCAACGACCTGCCGATGTTGAGCCTCGCAGGTTTAGGTATCGCCTTCCACGCCAAGCCGAAGGTGAAGGCCACGGCCGAGCAGTCGATCTCGACCATTGGTCTGGATGGCATTCTCTACTTCCTGGGATTGAAAGACTCATGGATCGAATAAAGATAGCCATTCTGCTGGTTTTAATGACCATGGCGGGCTGCTCGAAGGGTTACGACCCCGAGCCGCCCGCTTCACTATTGCCCCCTCGGCCCACGCTGACCCTCGAGCGGCTGCATGCACTCTACCGCTCACAGGTGGTCACCATCAACGAAGAGATGGTCGTTAAGGGGCGTGTGACGACCAGCGACCGAGCCGGCAACTTCTACCGCACCC
This sequence comes from uncultured Alistipes sp., assembly GCA_964426045.1. GTDB lineage: Bacteria > Bacteroidota > Bacteroidia > Bacteroidales > Rikenellaceae > Alistipes. The sequence goes on from CAYRPL010000045.1 coordinate 9,653, forward strand.
TCTGCATCGAGGCGGAGGGCTATGCCTTGGAGGTGCTGGTCGGAAGTGACCAACTCCACAGCCGCTACCCTTTGGGTTCGGAGTTAGTGGTCAATCTCGAGGGGCTGACCCTGGCCCAAAGTCGGGGTGTTTTGCAGGCGGGGCGCCGAGCAGCCGACTACCAATACGAAGATTTGGAGTACCTCGAGGCGCAGCCCCTGATTGACAAGCACCTCTTTCGCAGCGACCGGGCAATTGAGAAGCCCCGGGCCCGCCAACTTCTAATCAGCGAGCTCAAACCCGAGCTGTGCGGTAGCCTGGTCTGCATCACGGGGCTGAGGTGGGAGCCACAGCCCGATGAGCTGCCGACCCTCGAGGGCTACCACCGCTTTCGGGATCGGGCCGACGACTCGCTGCACCTCTACGTCAGCTCCTATGCCCGCTTTGCCAACCTCGCAATGCCCGAGGGTGAGGTGGCCCTGCGCGGAATCCTGCAATACCTCACCTCGGGCGACCACGCCGGCTACCTGATTAAACCCCGCGATGAAGAGGATACCTTTATATATTAGTCTTTGGATGCTTCTGGCGGTCGGATGTGAGCGCACCGACGACCTTAGATACAGCTCCACAAGCGACCCCGAGGCGGCGGAGTGCATCTCCATTGCATCGCTGAAGTCGCTGGGGCGAGGTGAGAGCCTGACCCTGAATCGCAACTGCCACATTGAAGGGTGGGTGGTGGCCAACGACCTCTATGGCGAGTTTGAGCAGAGCCTGGTGGTGGAGGATGAGAGCGGCGGCATCGAGGTTCAAGTCGAGGGACACAGGCTCTACCGCTACTACCCTATCGGCCTCAGGCTGCGCATCTTCTGCGAAGGGTTAGCTTTAGGAGAGTATGGCGGCAAGTGGATTCTCGGGGCCGCGCCCACGGGTGAGTATGTCACCGACCGCATCGCCGAGCAGGAGCGGGAGCGCTACCTGCACCCTCTGAATGACCCCTACACCCCACCCCAAGCCATGCCCATCTCACTCGGAGAGCTGCGATCGGCACTAATCGGCCGCTATGTGGTCATCCGAGGGGTGCGCATCCTCGAGGCCAGCGGCGGCGCTCTCTGGTGCGAATACGACCCGATGAGCGGTGAGTATCTTACCACCACACGCCACCTGGCCGATACCGAAGGGCGCACCATCGACCTCTACTGCCCTGCCGGTTGCACCTACGCCTCGGAGCCCCTGCCCGAGGGGCTGCTCGACTGCTACGGCATCTTAGACTACTTCAACGAGCAGTACCAACTCCGCATCGTAAACCGAGGGGTTACAATTAATTCAAAATTCAAAATTCACAATTTTGAGGGACTGGGGAAACTGAGGAAACTGAGGAAACTGAAGGAACTAAGAGGATTCCTAATTCCTAATTCCTAATTCCTAATTCCTAATTATTTTTTGTCAGAAGGCTGCAGATGCAACTATCGTGAAGCAAGCCCCGGATGGGGCATACTTGGCGTATGTTCCATTCGGGGCTTGCGAGGGATAGGCAGCAGGTGCGGCCTTATCACAAAAAAGTTATTCGTTGAGGACAGACCAAAGCCTGTCTTTGAGCTGTTTGATATTCAACCCCGAAACCGAAGAGATAAAGAAGGTCTCGACGCCCTCGGGGAGGTGCTCCCGCATCTGAGCGATCAGCTCGTCATCGAGCATATCGCACTTGGTGACGGCCAGCAGGCGCTGCTTATCCAGGAGCTCGGGGTTGTACTGCGTGAGCTCGCCCAGCAGGATGTCGAAATCCTTGCGGATGTCGTCGCTATCGGCCGGAATCATAAAGAGCAGCACCGAGTTGCGCTCGATGTGGCGCAGGAAGCGGGTTCCGAGGCCGCGGCCCTCATGGGCTCCCTCGATGATACCCGGGATGTCGGCCATCACAAAGGAGTGACCGTCACGCACCTCGACGATGCCGAGGTTGGGCTCCAGGGTGGTAAAGGCGTAGTTGGCAATCTTGGGCTTGGCTGCCGAGACTACCGACAAGAGGGTGCTCTTACCGGCATTGGGGAAGCCTACCAGGCCGACGTCGGCCAGCACCTTGAGCTCCAAGATGAAGGCTCCCTCATCGCCCTCCTCACCGGGCTGTGCGTAGCGGGGGGTCTGGTTCGTAGCGGTACGGAAGTGCCAATTGCCTAAGCCTCCGCGACCTCCCTGCAGCAGCACTAACTGCTCGCCATGCTCGGTCACCTCGCCTACGGGCACCAGCTCCTGCTCGCCCGTCTCCTCGTTCTCCACCACGCGGCGAGCGACCGTTCCGAGCGGTACGGGAATAATAATATCCTTGGCATCCTTACCCGTCGAGCGGGCTCCGGAGCCATTCTGCCCATCCTCGGCAAATTGGTGGCGCTGGTACTTGAGGTGAATCAGTGTCCAATACTGGCTGTCACCCTGCAGGATGATGCTGCCACCCTTGCCGCCATCACCGCCATCAGGACCTCCGAAGGCGACAAACTTCTCACGACGGAAGTGAGCCGAACCGGCACCTCCGTGACCCGAGCGGGCAAATATCTTTACATAATCGACAAAATTGGATCCTGCCATTTTTGCAATTCACAATTTTATATCAAATTATTAGAGGAATTAAGGGCATTAGGGACAGTAAGGGCATTAAGGGCATTAGGGGCATTAGGGGTAATAAGGAAATTCCTAATTCCT
>CAYRPL010000046.1:0-11912 GCA_964426045.1 uncultured Alistipes sp.
TCGGCCTTGTAGCTGTCGGCCGTAAAGCCCGAGCAGATCATCGAATCGACCTCATCACCCGTCGAAAAGACATAGCGCATCGCATTCAGCGGGTTGCCCTCGTTGTTGTCACGCAGGGCGCTGCCGAAGTTCAGGGCATAGGTCTGATTCTCGAGCAGCGTATCGCGAATCTGAATCATGATACCGCGCCCGCGCACCGTCACCTGGGGCTTCTTCTTCATCTGGGGCGAGGTAAAAAACTCCTTCTGCTGATCCTTGATTTGGACAAACTCGTCGAACTCGACATAGATACGTCGGTTGGCACCCGTCAGCGGATAGCGGGTCGAAAAGTTATCGGGCGTCATGGCCAGAATAATCGGCGGCAGGGTATCCTTCGGGCCTCCGGTCAGGTTGTTGTTCACCGTGGCGCACCGCACCGAAAAGGCGGCACAGAAAGCAGTGATAACCAAAGCATTGAGCCACAATCGGGCTCCATGTATGCGCTCTTTGCTATTCATCATTTGCAGGCGTTTCATAGTAGCTGTAGACACTCCATCCCACCTCGTCGGTATAGGGACGCTCCGAGCGCCAAAGCTGGAAGTTTAGCGGAATTTGTATCCCCGTATCGGAAGCCGAGAGGGTGTGCAGGGCGTAGCAGTTGTAGTAGCCCACCACCAGGAGCAGGTAGTCGCCACGCAGCAGGTTGATCTCCAGCAGCGTCTCGTCACGCTCGGCCTCGTAGCTCTGCTCGGGCAGCAGCTCCTCGCCCGTTTCGGCATTACGGATGCGACCCTCAACAGCGGCCGCAAAGTCTGCAGGAGCCCATCCGTCGCCCTGCGGTTGGGGATAGATGTGCAGCAGCGTGCGATCCAACTTCTTGGGCTCCTGGTCTTCGGCAAACTGCACCGTCACCTCAATCGAAGCACGCACATTGGGGGTATAGTAGCAGCACCAGCCAGCAGCATCGGTCTGCGGGAAGTCCGACTGCCAGATGGGGAAGCAGATGGCGGCCTCCAGCTTCGGATGGCGGTGCGACCAGCTGCGCAGGGCATAGCACCCCTCGTTGAAGTTACCCGTCATCAGCAGGTAGTCGCCATAGGGAAGCTCCACCTCAATCGTCCCCGAGTTATCGGCCGTAAAGGTGTAGTCGGCCGTCAGGAACTCTCCGCTTGCGGTATTCTGCAGGCGGCCCTCACTCAAATCGCTCAGATTGCGAGGCAACCACAACTCGGGGCTTTCGATTCCCGAATCCACAAAGGCATGGAGTATCGAGCCCTCCAATCGGGTTCCCCGCACAGGCTCATCGGGTGTCGGCGTATAGGGGGGATAGGAGCGTGTTGTCGCCTCACCGGTACCTTCGTCGCTCGGGGGGTTGGGATTCTCGCGCTCAACGTATAGCGTCACCGACCCCTTGAGGTTGGGAGTATAGAAAATCTCCCAACCCTGATCATCAACAAAGGGCAACTCACGACGTGTTACGGGGAAATTAATATCAAACGAGACCTCGACCTCCTCAGGGGTTAAGGCACGCAGAGCGTAGCACCCTTCGGTGGGGTGCACCACCAGCAACAGGTAATCGCCAATGGGCAGCGAAGCCGTCACCCGGCTCTCCTTCTCGAAGGGGAGTGTCAAATCGGGGCTCAGCTCCTCGCCCGTCGTCGAATCGGTCACAACTCCCTCGGCTGCGGCTGCCAGCGTTGCAGGCCGATAGACCTCGGGGGTGGCGGTGCGATAGGCGTAGAGCGTAGCTCCGGTCAGCGGCTCGGCCGCCTGGTCATGGCTACGCTGAATGGTTGTCTGAATCGGAATCAAAACCTCGGGGGTATAGTAGCAGCTCCATCCATCCTCGGTGTGGTGAGGCGGGCGGAGATTCCAGAGCGGGAAGACGACACTGAAGCCTCGCACCTCGGCCGTCGATTCGGCCTCGGCGCGAATCTCCTCTTCGCTCAGGGCACGCAGGGCATAGCATCGCTCAAGCGAATTGACCACCATCACCAAGTAGTCTCGGGGCGGGAACTTGGCCGTCACAGCCCCCTGGTTGTCGGCCGCAAAGCTGTAAGCGGGGTCGGCAATCTCGCCCGTCTCGGTGTGGGTCAGGCGCCCCACCTCGGCATCGTTCCAATCCTTCGGAAGCCACCGCTCGGGCTCCTCGACCTCGTAGGCGAACAGGCGCGAGGATGTCAGGTAGGTCTCTTCCCCCTCCTGCTCCATCTGCTTCTTGGGGCGCACTGTACAGCTCAGATTGGCCACATAGTAGGAGTTATACATCCACCACTGTCCGTTCTTGTAGTGGGCGCTCTCCTTCCAGGGCTGGAACTGAACCGAGATATACATATAGGGCAGGTTCTCGACCAGGGCCAGCTGCGTATAGCCGAACAGGCGGTTTTCGGTATCGACCACCAGCAGAATCAGCGAGCTGTAGTCGTGGGCGGGCATCACCTGCACCATGCCATGCCCCTCGAGCGTCGCCTCTGAGCCCTTGAGTTGGGCCTCGATGCTCTGCGTGGGGTCGCTCTTGCGGCGCATCACACCCGCCAGGGCCTCTTCGTAGTCGGTCACCGCATAGAGGGTGGTATCGGCGGCAAAGCCATAGACCACCACATCATCCAAGCGGTGCTGCTCACCTCCCGAGCTCTCCTGGGCCCACGCCTTGACCACCACCGAGGTCTGGTAACTGACATCCTTTTGGCACGAGGTTGCGAGCAGCGCCCAAAGCATCGCCACACATCCCAAGGCCACGGTATATAAACTTCTTTTCATCTTCTTATTCGGTTAACACCTCTTCACATGATTCGAGGCACTCCTATCTCTTCAATTCATCCCACAGCTGCTGCATGGTTTTGCCGCACCGAGGGTGACGCCGCTCGGGCATCAACTCGCACAGGGGTTTTAGGACAAACTCCCGCTCCTCGATGCGTGGGTGGGGTACCTGCAACTCGGGCAGGTCGATTACCTCGTCGCCATAGAGCAGGATATCGATATCCATCGTGCGCGAGGCGTAGCGCTGGCCACGCTGCGCCTTCTCTGCGCCCTCCTTTTCACGGTCACGCCCCAGCTTCTGCTCCACCTCGTGGATGGCATCGAGCAGCTCTCGGGGTGAAAGCTCACTCTCCACCTCCAACACCTGATTCCAGAAGCAGTTCTCTGCCTCGAAGCCCCAGGGGGCGCTCTCGTAGCAGTGCGAAGTGCGTACCACACGCCCCACCCGCTTGGCTATGAGCTCTGCAGCCTGCATCGGCAGATGCTCCACATCGCCCCGATTGCCCCCCGTAATCAACACCACACGCTTCATTACTTCAGGCGGTTTATGCGCTTGCTGACCGCAAGGGCAAAGTGGGTAAAGACGATGGTCGGGTTTCCGTTCTGAGCCAGCTGGGCCATCGCTGCCTCCATCTCGGCAACCAGCGGTTCGATATTCTGATTCCCGATAAAGGGCGAGAACTTGCGGCAGAAGTCGGCCTCCTCGCCCCACAGGTAGCTAATCGAACCCAACCCCGCATGGAGCATATAGCTCTCACGCAGCAGGCGCACGCTGTCACGCAGCAGGGAGAGTTGCTGTTCGCGCGTTAAGCGGGCAGCCTCCTCGGCCCAATCCATCAATTCGAGGTGCTTATCGTTGTAGCTCAGGCGCATCAGCGAACAGAAGAGCTGGAAGTTTTCGCTACGCTGCCCCTCCTCCTCGCCTTGCAGCAGGTGTTGCAGTTCGAGCCAATCGCCACCCGCCAAGCGAGCCATGTTGCGGGCCTCGGCCGGATCACTTACGCCGGCCCCTCGGGCCTCGGCCTCGAGTACCTCAATTTCCAAGCGGGGTACGACCACCTCCTGCGTGCGCGAGAGGATGGTCTGCAACAGGCGGTCTGCACGCTCCGAGACGAGCAGAAAGAGGGTCTTCTCCCAGGGCTCCTCCAGAATCTTGAGCAGCTTGTTGGCCGCCTCTTCGTTCATCGCCTCCGGAAGCCAGATAATCACACACTTATACTCCGCCTCAAAGCTCTTGAGCGCCAATTTTTCAATCACACGGTCGGCCTCCTTGGCCGTGATAAGCCCCTTGAGGGTCTTACCCAAATCGAGTGACGAGTACCACATCTGGGGCGAGAAATAGCCCCGACGCTCCGAGAAGAGTTTTCGGAAGAGCGGCAGAAATTCGTCGCTCAAAACCGCCTCGCCCGACTTCTTGCCCTGCTTATTGACCGGAAAGACCCAATGGAGGTCGGGGTGAGCCAGGGCTTCGATTTGGCGGCAGTTGGGGCACTCGCCACACGAGTCGCCGTCGTGGCGATTCGAGCAGTTCAGGTACTGCACATAGGCCAAAGCCAAGGGCAGAGCCCCCATACCCGCAGCACCACTGAAGAGCTGGGCATGGCTCACACGCCCACTGTCGATGCTTCGCACCAGGTGGGCCTTCAGCGCCTCTTGTCCGATAATATCCTTAAACTGCATCCTATCCGCGTTTTAAGACAGCTTTCGCCATCGCCTTCACATCAATCTTTTCACGCCACACCAGGTAGACCACATAGCCCGCCAGCAGCAGCGTATTTACGCCATAGTGCACCACCTGATTGGTCAGCTCGCAAGCCGCCACCTCACTCAGGGCAAAGAGCACCAGGGCCACCACCACATACTCGCCCATGCGCTTGAGGTCGTAGGGCACCGGATAGTAGCGGCGCATCAGGCCGTAGCTCACCGTCACCATCACCACCTCCGATATAAAACGGCCCCAGGCGGCTCCGTAGTATCCCCAGCGGGGAACCAGCAGCCAATTGGCCGCCAGCGCTGCCGCCACACCCGAGAAGGTGACCCACATGGCCAGGCGGGTACGCTCCTCACGCTTGTACCAGAACGAGAGGTTGAGCCACACGCCACTCAATACGTTCGCCCCCAGCACCACCGGAAGAATAAAAATTCCCTCGCGGAACGAGCGGCCGACAATCAGCGCAAAGAGCTCCTTGTAGAGGGCGATGCCCATGAAGATGAGCATCGAGGCCATCAGGTAGTACTTCATGGCGGCGGCATTCATCTGCACGAAGTCGCTCTTTTTGAAGTTGGCCAAGAAGAAGGGCTCGGCCGCCAGGCGGTACATCTGCGTAAAGAGCATCATCACCACCGCAATCTTGGTGATGGCGCCATAGATACCGAGCTGGGCCATGGCCCCTTCGGGTACCAGGTATTTAATCATCTGGCGATCCAGGAACTCACCCGCCGTACCGGCGATACCGCTCACCAACAGCGGCAGCGAGTAGACTAACACCACCGACATCAGGGCCCAATTCACGCACGGCAGGGTACGGTCTACGGTCGTAAGAATCACCAGCCAGGTGACCACACTTGCCGCCAGATTGGCCACAAAGACCCAGCCCACACCAAACTCCGAGCTGTAGAGCCCCAGGGCACCGAACAAGAAGGCGAGGGCGACGTTGGTCACCACATTGAGTGCCTTCAATAGCACAAAGGTCCCCGAGCGGCCCTGCTCACGAAGGCGCGAGAAGGGCATGATACCCCAGACATCGAAGAGGATAATCAGCGCCACCCAGACCACATACTCGGGGTGAGCCACATAGGCCTCGCCCATCCAACCGGCAACGGTCGTGCGGCCAGCAATTACCAGCACCACAAAGAGGATGGCAGCGTAGAACGACATTCCCCAGCACGAGGCAAAGAGTTTTCGTTTTTGGGCCTTCACCTCCTTTGAGCCCTTATCCAAACCCCGCTTTTCACCCTCGGCCTCGGCCTTGGCGGCAAAGCGGAAGTAGCTCGACTCCATCCCCATCGACAGGAGCACCAGCGCAAAGGGAATCAGCGCATAGACATCCGTTACGATGCCATAGGTCTCGGGACCGAATACGCGCGTGTAGAACGGTGTGAGCAGATAGCTCAGAAACCGCACCACAATCGTACTGATTCCGTAGATTGCCGTCTGTTTGGCCAACTTTTCAAGCATCGCTGTCTTTTCTTGGTTTATACAATCCTGCCAATCGGCAAAGATAACTAATTTTTGCGATATTTCCCTCTTCTTGCGACGCAAAAGGCGACAAAAGGTGGGGATTGGTATAAAAAAGAGAGCTATTGCGATAACTGCAACAGCCCTCATACCACTCTCTGGAGCTTTGACTATTCAACAGCTTCTACCCAGATTACTTCACGGGCAGCGTTGTACCAAATCTGAAGCTTACCCGTGTAGTCAATCTTCAGGTTCGCACCATAATTCGATACTGCATACTCGGTATTCATCGAGATCTCCGAGCCCGAAGTCAGACCGCGATTCTTATCCCAGTCTCCGTCGTAGCGCAACTTGAACTCCGTGACACCATCAAAGGTTACCTCAGCCATATAGACGCCCTCGGCTACCTCGCTCATCATTACATCGTTATCCCAACCGTTGAAGCCTCCGACCACACCCCACAGGCTTTCGCGGGGAACAAAGACAAACTGCTCATCCTCGACCCAATCGGTCACCGTGGGGGTGAACTCGGTCGAGTGAGCATCAGCATCGAGCGTGATGTGGGCCGTGTACTGCTTGCCCGAGGCAAACGATACAGCCTGCTCCAAGGTAAAGGTGTATTGCTTCTCCGATACGGTCGTTACGATCAACTCGGGCGTCACATCGCTCTGCGGAGCCAGAATCAGACGGAAGGTCTCCTCGGCGCGGGTCGTCTCATGATAGGCACGAATCGCACCTTTCAAATCTGTGGCCGTCACGCTTTGGGGGGTTTCAAGGTTGTAGGAAACCGTACCCAGCACACCCGAGAACCAGAGGCCCGAGAGCTCCTCACCGAGCTGATTATCAACCGTTACGACCACCTTCGAAAGCAGGTGCTTAAAGGGCAGCGAAAGGGCCTCCTCGGTGGGGGCCGACTGAAGATGAGCCACCATAAAATCGCTGGCCGTATAGGCCTCGGCGGTGCGCTGGTCGGCCTTAACCATAAAGGTCATCTCCTTCTCGGGAGCATTGTCGCAAGCCTTCTCGGCATCGTAGGGGTAGTAGGCCACCAGGTCGGCCGTATAGCTCTCGTCTGCATACCACCAGAGCGTTTCAGCAGCCGTCAGAGCCCCCGACTCATCCACCTCAAAGCAGTAGTTGTCGTAGTGGGCCTTCTTTACATTCACATCGACCTCCACATACTCCTGGGGCAGAATCATGTAGAAGCCCACCTTATCGCCCTGCTCAAAGGCGGTGTCGGTGGCACGCGTATAGCCGGCCAGCGCCGTAGTGAGTTTCAGCTCCTTAGCACCACAATCGGTCCGGGGAGCAAGTTGCTCGGTGTCGTTGTTGCAGCCCACAAGCAAAAGACCCAACAGGGCAGCAACGGTAAAAAGCGTCTTTTTCATATCGGTTTGTTGTTAGTTTCCTCTTTGTTGGTTTTCATCATCTTGGCACCCCGAAGAGCGCCCTTGTGACCGGCAGACCGATCAAAGTCTGCCGGCCTATGGTTTACAAGCTAACCTCAAAGACTAATTGGCGGGGGTCTTGCCAACCTCCATCAACCAAACCTTCAAGGCTTTGTTGTCGAAGTAAACGTCGTAGTTACCGGTAGCGGGAACCAGGATGTTCTGAGCACCCGAACCGTTTACAACATCCAGCGAACCGTTTACGGCAATCTCCGTAGCGGCCGAGGGGCCGAAGTTATAGGCGTCGTTCCACTCGCCGGCCTTACGAACCTTGAAGCCCTTACCAGCCTCCAAAGCTACAGCCTTGGCAACGTATACACCATTCTCGAGAGCCATGAGGCTATCCGAGCTCCACGAGGTGTGGTCACCAACAACACCCAGCGTTACATCGGCGGGAATCGTAACACCCGTCGAAGGCTGATCGGGAGTCAGCAGTCCATCCACCTTGGCCTCCCACTTGCCCTCACCATTCTTCGAGGTGAGCGTAAAGAAGAGATCGTTATCCACAAAAACATTGTTCAGGTCCACCGTCTGCTCGGCACCATTGTTGAAGATTACACTAATCGTCTTGCCCTTCAGAGCCGTTGCGTCGTATACATAGTAGGTCTTACCATCTACCTCTTCGGTCGAGATAGCCGTACCCGGCCAATCGGCCGAAATCGTAGCTGTCGTATCCCACATGTAGATATTTACATTGGTCCAACCCGTAGCGGTAACATCAGTATAGAACTTGTAGCTCTCTACAACAACCTCCTCCTCGCTCTGTACGAAGTTCAGCTCCTCACCGGCAACCCAGTCGGCAATCTCCCAGCTGATGGTGATAGCGATGGGATCGGGCGTGGGAGGCGTAGGAGGCAGGGGCTCCTCCTGCTTCTCGATGGTCACCGAAGCGGTCGAAACGGTACCCGACTTGAAGGTTACGGCGTTGTCGACCTTGAAGTTGTACTGAGCACCCGACTCGGTGGTGATGGCCAGCGTGGGAGCCACGGTCTGGGGAGCCATAATCAGCGTGTAGGTACCATCAGCCTGCTTGGTAGCCTGGATGGTGGTGGTACCCGAAGCGGCCAGGGTCTGGGCAGCATTCTTAACCTCGTAGGTTACCGTACCGGCAACATCCACAAAGTAGACACTCTTCACGGGGTCGTTGTTCTCATCCACAACCGTCAGGTTCACCTTCGAGAGCATGTGCTTGAAGGGGAGGTTGATAGCATTCTCGGTGGGCGTGGCGGTCGTCGAAGCCACCATCAGGTCGCTGGCCGTGTAGGCAGCAGCGGAGGTCTGCGTCGAAGCCACCGTGAAGGTGTGCGTATCGGCAGCAGCCGAAGCGGCGTAGGGGTAGTAGGCTACCACCTGCGACTGGAGGGTCTCATCCTCGTACCAAACCTGCTCGGTAGCAGCCGTAAAGGCGTTGGCAGCGAAGGTGTAGGCCACGTTGTTCAGGTAGGTCTCATTGGTGAAGATGTAGAGACCAATCTTGTCGCCCTCCTCAAAAGCGGTGTCGGTGGCACGCGTAAAGTCGGCCATCGAAGCCTGCAACGAGATCACCTTGGCCTCGTTCTTGCCGGCGGGAGCGAGCTCCTGCGCGGGGTCACTGCTACACGAAGCCATTACCAGGCCTGCGAGCGCAACCATCGAAAACAAAAGTTTTTTCATAATTGGAATTTTTGGTTAATTTATAAGGTTTATTGTTGTTTTTTCCTATTTTTCAGCGCATATAACTTCGCAAAGTTATATAAAATTTCCAAAAGTAAACCCCCACTATCCCTCTTTTTTCAAAAAAGCACCCAAAAAGTGCAAGAGTGTGCCCAACAAAAAAGTTGGACACACTCTATTTTCAGAATATCGTATAACAGGCGTGGTTTAGGGCTTGGCAGCATATCGCTCCTCAACCACCCGCCAATCAACGAGGGGCCAGAGAGCCTCAACGGCCTTGGCTCTTTGGTTCCGATGGTCGATGTAGTAGGCGTGCTCCCAGAGGTCGATGCAGAGCAGGGGCTTCATCCCATAGCGCAGCGGATTGCCGGCATTGGACTCCGAAAAGATAGCCAGGCGCCCGGGCTCCTCCTCCACCAGCCAGACCCAACCCGAACCGAAGAGGGCCATACAGGCCTTGCTCATCTCCCGCTTCATGGCCTCGAAAGAGCCAAACGAGGAGTCAATGGCGTAGCGCAGTTCGCCCTTGGGTTCGTGCTGAGCCTGCGGCGAGAGGGCCGCAAAGTAAAATTCGTGGTTCCAGACCTGGGCCGCATTGTTAAACAGCGGCCCCTCGCCATCGCGGATGATACCCTCAACAGGCTGGTGCCGAAACGGGGTGCCCCGCACCAACTCGTTGAGTTTGTCCACATAGGCGTGGTAGTGCTTACCATAGTGGTAATCAATTGTTTCTGCCGAAATAGCAGGTTCGAGTGCATCGTGTGCATACCCAAGCGGCTTGGCCACGTAGTATGTCCCGGGAGTTTCGGATTGCCCCATAGAGAGAAGTGTTAAAAAGGTGAATAGGTAAAACATCATTGTTTGTTTACCCCACCCCCTTGCAAATACAGAGCCAAAGGGATTTTAATGAGCAATGAGCAATTAAAAGCTCCGTTTTCCCAGTTTTCCACAGTTTCCATAGTTTAACCAACCTACCAAAGAGAACAATAATCACCGAAAGAAATCCAATCACCAAATTCGCGTAAGAAGAGGTTAGTTGCAACGCTCGGCCTTAAAAACAACGATGGGCGATACTAAAGCCCACAACCAATTTGTTGTCAGAGTGCCGCAAATGCGGTGCTATCACAGCAAATAATCACCGAAAGAAATCTGATTTTAAGCGAGGAAATTCCGTGCCGACATGAAATTCCCCCGGAAGGGCTGTACTAAGACGTACTGCCCTTTCGGGGGAATGATTGAGGTGCGGAATTTACCGCTTAAAATCGGATTTACTCGGTGATTCGCTCGAGTTTCACCGTAAAGTGACGCATCAACTCCGTCTCCCAAACGATCTTCACACCGCGCTTGATCTCGTTGCGGCGGTCGTATACGTTCTTCAGGGCGGCAGCGATAACGTCCATGTGGTTGTTGGTGTAGGAACGACGAGCGATGCAGAAGCGCACCAGGTCGAGACCACCAAAGCGGTTCTCACGCGTTACGGGGTCACGGTCGGCCAGGATGTAGCCAATCTCGCAACCACGAACACCTGCCTCGAGGTAAACCTCCAGGGCGAGGGTCTGGGCGGGGAACTCCTCCTTGGGGATGTTGGTCAGCACCTTCGAAGCATCTACGAAGATGGCGTGACCACCCACGGGACGCTGGTAAGGAATGCCGTACTCGTCGAGCTTGGCGGCCAGGTACTGCACCTGCTTGATACGGGTCTCGATGGTCTCGAGCTCGGTATTCTCATCCAGACCAACGGCCAAAGCAGCCATATCACGGCCGTTCATACCACCATAGGTCAGGAAGCCCTCGAAGGGGATGCAGAAACGCTTGGCACCCTCATACCAATCCTCGTGGCGGGTTGCGATGAAACCACCCATATTTACCAGACCGTCCTTCTTCGACGACATCGTCATACCATCGGCATACGAGTACATCTCGCGAACAATCTCCTTGATGGTCTTATCGGCGTAGCCCTCCTCGCGGGTCTTGATGAAGTAGGCGTTCTCCACGAAGCGTGCCGAGTCATAAACCACGCGCTTGCCATACTTGTCGGCAAGGGCGCGTACATCGCGCAGGTTCTTCATCGAAACGGGCTGACCACCGGCCGTGTTGTTCGTAACGGTAACGATAATGAAGGGAATCTTATCGGCGTGTTCGGCCAGGGCCTTCTCCAACTTGGCGCAGTCCACCTCACCCTTGAAGGGGAGCTCGAGCTGCGTATCCTTGGCAGCGTCGATCGTGCAGTCCAGAGCCGTAGCCTTGCGGAACTCGATGTGACCCTTCGTGGTGTCGAAGTGCGAGTTACCGGGGATGATATCACCGGCCTTTACCAGGTGGCTGAACAATACGTTCTCGGCAGCACGGCCCTGGTGGGTGGGGATTACATACTCAAAGCCCGTAAGGCGGCCGATCGTCTCCTTCAGCTCAAAGAAGGACTTCGAGCCGGCGTAGGCCTCGTCACCGGTCATCATGGCGGCCCACTGGCGGTCGCTCATGGCACCCGTACCCGAGTCAGTGAGGCAGTCGATATAGACCTGCTCCGACTTCAGACCAAAGAGGTTGTAGTTAGCCTCCTTAAGCCACTTCTCACGCTCCTCGCGCGTACTCTTGCGCAAGGGCTCTACCATTTTAATTCGATAGGCTTCTGCAAATGGAATTTCCATAGTTTTCTTTTGTTTTAGGTTTTACTTTTATGTTGTTGTCTCTCTTTCAATCCACCCTTTTATCGCCCCTATCGGGTTACTCTCTCCACCAACTTATCTGCTCTTGGGGGGCATTCGACAATGGGCCAATAATTCGTACAAAAGTACGCAAAATATAGCGAACCGCCAAATTCTGTGGATAAAATCGGATAAGGTAGATTCAACGACCAAGTGCAAAATTAAGAAAAATAGTTGAAAAAGATTTTA
>CAYRPL010000047.1:0-11636 GCA_964426045.1 uncultured Alistipes sp.
CGATGGCCGACATCAGCTTGTCATACTCGTTGGGAATCGAGAGCTTCGAGGCGAGCTGCGATACCGAGTCAATCTGTGCATAGAGGGCCTTGCGTTCCGCAGCATCCTCCGTTACGCGGTAGATCTCGAACAGACGTTCAATCTCATCCAAAAGGGGCTTCTCCTCGGCGTAGTTCTGCGTGCCGAACTTCTCCGTGCCCTTGAACATCAGGTGCTCGAAGTAGTGGGCCAGACCCGTCGTCTCGATGGGGTCATTCTTGGCACCCACCTTCACGGCAATAAAGGTCTGGATGCGGGGCTCCTCCTTGTTGACGGTCATATAGACCTTCAATCCGTTCTCCAAGGTGTAGATGCGGCTCTTCAGCGGGTCGCCCTTCACCTCTTCGTAGCTGTACTTGCTGCACGACGAGATGAGCATCGCAACGGCTACAACCAAAAACATTAGGTTTCGTTTCATAATTAGAGATATTGATGGTTAATAAGATTTCTAAAACAGGGCGATAAACTCCTTGAGTACCAATCCCGCCATCCAAATCGAGGCGAAGAGTTTGATGCCTGTGCCGGCAATAAAGGCGATAAACGAGCCCACACCCGCCTTCAGTGCGCGTGCCGGGTCGCTGTTGTCGTGCAGCATCTCGCCGATTACAGCCCCCAAGAAGCTGCCCATCAACATCCCGATCGGGGTGAAGAAGATGCCGGCAAAGAGGCCGATGATGGCGCCGATGGCACTCGCCCGCGAGCCTCCGAAGAGTTTGGTCATATAGGCCGGAAGCACATAGTCCAACCCCATCACCGCAGCACTCACGGCGGCCCAAATCCAGAGCTGTGTGGGGGTAATCAGCGCACCCTCACACCCATAGCAACAGAGCAGCGCTCCGTAGCTGAAAATCGTTCCGGGCAGTCCCGGAAGTATGCAGCCGGCAATGCCGATCAGGGTCAGCAACACGGCCAAAATCATTAAAAAAGTATCCATATTCGCAAAGGTACAAATAAATTCAAAATTCAGGATTCAAATTTCAAAATTATTTGTGGGGTATTTTATGATGAAATGTTTTGGCCATAAAAAAGCCGAGCTCTAAAGAACCCGGCTTTTGCATAAAACTAAACTAAAGTTACTTACGCTTCTTTTGCTCTTGTTGCTTTTGCAGCAGCTCCTGCTGGCGCATCAGCTCCTCGTAGCGCTGCTGGAACTTCGACTTCTTCTGATTCTTGCGCTTCGAGGCGTTGGCTGCCATGATGGCCTGAATCTTCGTGTCATCGACATAGCGACGAATCAGCATCGTCTGGGCGATGGTCAGCAGGTTGGCCAGGAAGTAGTAGTAGCACAGACCGCTGGCGTAGTCGTTGAACCAGAAGAGCATCATCAGCGGCATCATGTAGAGCATCATGAACTTCATGCCCGGCATCTGAGGCTGCGACGAGGCGGTCTGCTGGTAGTTGATCCACGAGAAGATGAACAGGGCGATGGTCATCAGCAGGGCAAAGAGGCTGATGTGGTCGCCATAGAAGGGAATCGAGAAGGGGAGGTCGAGCACGCTGTCATACGACGAGAGGTCGTCGGCCCACAGGAAGTGTTCGCCACGCAGCTCGATCGAGGCGGGGAAGAAGCGGAACATGGCGATAATAATCGGCATCTGAATCAACATCGGGATACAGCCGCCCATGGGGTTGATACCCGCCTTCTTGTAGAGCTCCATCGTAGCCTGCTGGCGCTTCATTGCATCCTCCTGTTTGGGATACTTCTGGGCCAGCAGATCGACCTCGGGTTTGATGATGCGCATCTTGGCCATCGAGACGTAGCTCTTGTAGGTCATCGGGAAGATGATCACCTTCACCAGCACCGCCAGAATCAGAATCACGATGCCGAAGTTGAGGTTGAAGTTGCGCAGCAGGTCAAAGACCGGAATCACAAACCAGCGGTTCACCCAGCCGAAGATGCCCCAACCCAGGGGAATCATACGCTCCAACTGCAACTCCTCACCCGCAGGGTCTGCCACCTTCTTCAGGATGGCGTACTTGTTGGGACCGAAGTAGAGGCCCAGGTGCAGGGTCTCGGTCTGGGGCGAGTAGGGGAGTGCGGCCTCCATTGCGAACTGCTTGACATAACCCGAACCGTTCTCCATGGTCTCAAAGCCCATCTTGGCGTTGGTGAAGTTGTCGTAGGCAATCAGCACCGAGGAGAAGAACTGCTGCTTGAAGGCTACCCACTCGACCTGCGTGGACTCCTCCTCGCTTCGCTCACCGTCGCTCATTGAGAGCTCCTCGATTGACGAATCACCGGGGAAGCGGTAGGCCACCGTGGTATACATATTCTCATTCTTGAAGCCCTTCTCGTTCTGGAACGAGCGGCTGCTCCAATTCAGTGCCAGCGAGGTCTGGTTGGCCATCACGGGGGCCATCTGCTGCATACGTACATCGAAGTCAATCAGGTAGTCACGCTCGGGCGAGGCACTCTCATAGAGGGTGTAGACCAGCTCCAGGGCTGCCGTCTCGGTGATGGCTAAGCGGAAGACCTGCTCCTTGCCACTCTCTACGCTGCGCAGGGGCAGAGCCTCGAAGACAAACTCGGCGGTGTTGATTTGTACATTCTTATAGCCGTTCTTGACGTAGAACTGCAAATCGAAGTTCGAGTAGTCGCCATCGAACATGCGTACCGGTTCGTTGCGCTCTTCGCGCGTGGGGGCATACTTCGTATACTCCTTCAACTCAACATTGGTCAGCTGGGCACCTAAGGTCGAGAAGGTGAGGTTCAAAAAGTCATTCTCCAACTGCAACTCCTCTGCCGTGCGGTTCATCGCCTCGGCCAGCTGGGCACCGTAGTAGGCCACCTCGGCCGTATAGCGGGTCAGCGAATCGGCGGGCGCAGCCTCCTGCAGCATAGCTCCGTTCAGGCTGTCGGCCAGCTCGGGGTGCTCGGCGCGGTAGATTGAGTCGGCACGGGCCGCCTCGGCCTCCAATTGGGCCTGCTCGGCCATCCACTTCTCCTGCTGCTTGTTGTTATACATCGTGAAGCCCAAAAAGATCAGGGCCAACAGCACGATACCTGTCACTGTCTGTTTATCCATTTCTATTCTTCGGTCGTAATGCTTTTTAATCGAATTCCTATATTATTATATATACGCCATCTGTTCTTGTGTTGCGCTTTATCGTTTGTTGGCTAAGGCCGCCTTGACAAAGGCCACAAACAAGGGGTGGGGATGCTCTACCGTACTCTTGTACTCGGGGTGGTACTGCGTACCCACAAACCAGGGGTGCGACGAAATCTCAACCACCTCCACAAGACCCGTGTCGGGGTTCGTTCCCACGGGCTCCATGCCGGCTGCGGCGTAGGCCTCCAAGTAGTGGTTGTTGAACTCGTAGCGGTGGCGGTGGCGCTCCTTGATGAGCGTCTGACCATATGCCTCGGCTACCTTTGAACCCTCCTTCAGCTGGCAGGGATAGGCGCCCAGACGCATCGTGCCGCCCATGGCCGTAATCTCCTTCTGCTCCTCCATCAGGTCGATGACCGGATTCTTGGTCTGCACCATCTCGCTCGAGTGGGCGTCCTGCAGCCCCAGCACGTTGCGGGCAAACTCAATGACGGCGCACTGCATACCTAAGCAGATACCCAGGAAGGGTACGTTGTTCTCACGGGCATAGCGCACGGCCTCAATCTTACCCTCGATACCGCGGTTACCAAAGCCCGGGGCCACCAGCACGGCGGCCATCTTGCCGAGCTTCTCGGCTACATTCTCGCGGTCAATCTGCTCCGAATTGACGTAGCGCAGCTTCACCTTGCAACCATTGACGGCTCCGGCGTGGATGAACGACTCGCTGATCGACTTGTAGGCGTCGGGTAGCTCGGTATACTTACCCACCAGGGCGATATCGACCACCTCGCGGGGATTCTTCAGCTTCTCAACGAAGGCACGCAACGTCTCCAGATTGGGTTCGCCCTCCTCCTTCTCGAGGCCCAACTTGTCGAGTACCACCTCGTCGAGGTGCTGCTCGTGCATCTTCAGGGGTACCTCGTAGATGGTCGGCACGTCAATCGACTCCATGACGGCTGCGGGGTCTACGTTGCAGAAGAGGGCCACCTTGCGCTTCAGGTTGGCCTCCAGCGGATGCTCGGCACGCAGTACCAAAATGTCGGGTTGCAGACCATTCTCCAGCAGTGCCTTTACCGAGTGCTGCGTGGGCTTGGTCTTCATCTCACCCGAGGCGGCCATGTAGGGAACCAGGGTCAGGTGAACCAGAGCCGTATTCTTGTAGCCCAGCGAGTAGCGCAACTGGCGCACCGACTCGATGAAAGGCAGCGACTCGATGTCGCCCACCGTACCACCAATCTCGGTGATGATGATGTCGTAGACCTTCTGCTGGCTCAGGAGCTGAATGCGACGCTTAATCTCGTCGGTGATGTGGGGAATCACCTGCACAGTCTTGCCCAGGAACTCACCCTTACGCTCCTTCTCGATGACCGTCTTGTAGATCTTACCCGTCGTCACGTTGTTGGCCGACGAGGTGTGAATCGAGGTGAAGCGCTCGTAGTGGCCCAAATCGAGGTCGGTCTCGGTACCATCCTCCGTTACATAGCACTCACCGTGCTCGTAGGGATTCAAGGTTCCGGGGTCCACATTGATATAGGGGTCGAGCTTCTGAATCGTGACCGAATAGCCGCGTGCCTGCAACAGGTGGGCAATCGAGGCCGAGATGATACCCTTGCCCAGCGATGAGGCTACACCGCCCGTAACAAAGATGTACTTGGGTTTCGTAAGTTTCATATACTTCTATCTTTTAATTTTTCTATTTTCTGTTTCTCTTTTTTTGAGGCAATAGTGGTAATAGGGGCATTAGGGGCATTAGGGGCATTAGGGGAAACCCTAACCACTAATTATTACTAATCACTAATTACTAATTGCTAATTACTAATTGCTAATTGCTAATTAGTTGTTTTCAGCCTGGTCAATCAGCTTTACCTTCTCGATGGTGGATGCCATCTCGGCCTTGGCGTTTTCTATCTTCTCTCTTACGCCGGCAATCAGCGCCTCGGCATTTTTCGAGTTGGCGAAGAAGCCGATGTTGTTCTCTAAGAGCTGAATCTCCTGCTCGAGCTGGCGCACCTTGTTGTAGAGACGCTCGCGCTCGGACTGCAGGCGTCGCTGGCCGCCCTCCTTGAGGTTCGAGACCTTCTCGCGGAAGCGGTTCATCGAGCGGTCGCGCTCACCCGAGCGCAGCTCCGCAAAGAGCTTGTCCACGGCCTGCTTGTACTGCTTCTGCAGCTCCTCCTTGCGCTTGATGGGCACAAAGCCAATCTCGCTCCAGCGGCGCTGGAACTCGCGAATCACTTCGTAGCCACCCGCCTTGACATCGGCCGAAGCCATCTCCTCGATCAGGGCCAGCTTCTTCTCGAGGTTCTGCTCGTAGTTGTTGCCCTGCTCCGAGAAGTGCTTGGCCTTGCGCTCAAAGAAGGTGTCGCAAGCCTTGCGGAAACGCTTCCATACAGCGTCGGAGTGACGACGGGTTACGGTGCCCACCTCTTTCCAGCGGGCCTGCAGAGCCATCAACTCCTCGGTGGTCTTCTTCCAATCCTCGCTCATCTGCAGCGCCTCGGCAGCCTCGCACAACTCCTGCTTGAGTTGCAGGTTGTGCTCCATCTCCTCCTTGACCGAAGCGTAGAAGTCGCGCTTGGCCTCGAAGAATCGGTCACAGGCGTTGCGGAAACGCTCATAGATGCGTGTGTTCTCCTTCTTGGGGGCAAAACCGATGCTCTTCCATACCTTCTGCAACTCCAGCAGACGCTCGTTGGCACGGGTCCACTCCTTGCGCGAGGTCAGGGGCTGCTGCGTAAGCTCCTCGGTCTGCTCACAGAGCGAAGTTTTCAATTCCAAATTTTTCAGCTGCTCCTGCTTTAGCGTCTCAAAGTGCTCCTGATGGGCCTTGTTGATGCGGCTCGAGGCCTCCTTGAAGCGCTCCCAGAGACTCTCCTTATGCTCCATGGCCACGGGGCCCGTCTCACGCCACTC
Organism: uncultured Alistipes sp.; assembly: GCA_964426045.1. Lineage (GTDB taxonomy): Bacteria > Bacteroidota > Bacteroidia > Bacteroidales > Rikenellaceae > Alistipes. Next base: position 6,003 of record CAYRPL010000047.1, read on the forward strand.
ATCGTGCAGCTTCTGCAATTTGTGGAAGGCCTCGACCACCGAAGGCTCCTCTACCAAGGCCTCGGCAGCCTCACACAGAGCCACCTTCTGTTCGTAGTTCTTCTTCAGATCCAAATCACGCAACTCCTTGTTGATCTTGATGAAGTTGTAGAAATTCTCGACGTGGAGGTTGTAGGTCTCCCAAACATCCTTGACCCGCTGCTGGGGTACGATACCCGTCTCCTTCCAGCGCTGCTGCAACTCGCGGAACTTCGTGAAGGTGTGGTTCAGCGTCTCGTCGGAGTTCACCAGCTCCTTCAGCTCCTCGATGATGTGTAACTTGACCTCCAAGTTGTGCTGCTTCTCCTCTTCGAGGTTCGAGATGAAGTGGTCGCGCTTCTCGCGGTAGAGCTTGAAGAGCTCCTTGAGGCGGTTTTCGCACTCATCGGTCGAGGGGGTAAACTCCTCTTCGTTTCCACCTTCGGCGATAAAGGCCCGCTTCTCGGCCTCGACATCTAACCGGTGCTGCTTGTAGAAGGCGATCTTCAGGGCCTCGGCCTCGCGGCGCAACGTCTGTATGGGGCGCTCGGCGAGCAGCTGCTCGAACCAGGCAATCAGCTCCTCCCGACTCTTTCCCGCCAATGAGGAGCCCTGGTCGGGCGTCGCAGCCTCATTTGCCGCCTCCTCGGGGGTTGCATCGCCCAAGTCGAGCTCCTCGCTGTGGGCGGCCAATGCGACCTCTTCGTCGGCGAAATCGACCGATGATGCAGCCTTCAGGGGCTCGTCGTCGGTTGCGGGGGTTGCCTCCTCAGGGGAGGTGATGGGGGTGGAAGCGTTCTGCACATCCTCGGCCTTGGGGCCGAACTGCTCCTCGGGAGCAGGAAGGTTCGATTTTTGAGTCATCGTTACAGGTAGTTTAAGGTTTTTGTCCCATACTTTCCGACCTTTCCCTATACTGAAAGTATAGAAAAGTATAGAAATCGTGCAAAGGTACAAAATAATTCAAAATTCATAATTCAAAATTCACAATTATTTATAATTATTCTTCATTTTATTCTCCGACAGAGAAAGAAATGTGCAATTTTATGGCACTCGGAAGTCGGTCTTTAATTTTGAATTCTGAATTTTGAATTCTGAATTTCGAGCTGTGTCGGGCTTGTTGTGAAAAATCTCCAAAAAATTAGTAATTGTAACCAATTCTCCCTAAACGGCGAAAAATTTTCTGTTTTTCTTGCAGATTTGCTGTAAATTTTTATTATCTTTGCGTGTTGTGTGGCAATGAAAATGAAAATAATTTTATAAATAATTTAATATAGTAAAACTCAAACTGTTATGGTAATTTTAGTCTTGAATTGCGGCAGCTCCTCGATCAAGTATCAGGTGATTGACATGGAGGCCGGAAAGAGCACGTTGCTCGCCAAGGGTCTGGTTGACCGCATCGGTCTGGCCGAAGGGTTGCTTACGCACAAGCCTGTGGGTAAGGATAAGTTCGAGCTTCAGCAGCCGATTCCCAACCACACGACCGGTATCAGCCTGGTGATGGAGTCGCTGACCAATCCGGAGCACGGTGTGATTTCGTCGCTCGACGAGGTGAAGGCGGTAGGTCACCGTGTGGCTCACGGCGGCGAGTACTTCCCCGAGAGCTGTCTGATTGATGGGGATGTGAAGGCCAAGATTCAGGAGCTCTGCGCCATCGCTCCGCTGCACAACCCCGCAAGCTTGCAGGGTATCGAGGCCATTGAGACGGTCTTGCCCGGCGTAAAGCAGGTAGCTGTCTTTGATACCTCGTTCCACCAGACGATTCCCGCCATTAACTATATGTATGCCCTGCCCTACGAGTACTACGAGAAGTATCGTATTCGCAAGTACGGTTTCCACGGCACGAGCCATAAATTTGTAGCCCGTCGTGGTGCGGAGTTTGCGGGTCTGGATTTCAACTCTTCGAAGATTATCACCTGCCATGTCGGCAACGGAGGTTCGATTACTGCCGTGCTGAATGGCAAGTCGTATGATACCTCGATGGGCTTCTCGCCCCTGGATGGTCTGGCCATGGGTACCCGCTGCGGCAATGTGGATGCCAGCGCCATTACCTACATCGGTGAGAAGGAGGGTATGAGCCTCAAGGAGCTCGATACGATGATGAACAAGAAGTCGGGTGTGCTGGGTCTGACGGGTCTGTCGAGCGATATGCGCGATATCGACAATGCCTACGATGCCGGCAACGAGCGTGCCATCCTGGCCCGTGACCTCTACTACAACCGCATCAAGAAGTTTGTGGGTTCGTATGCTGCCCAGATGGGTGGTGTGGATCTGATTGTCTTCACGGGCGGTGTGGGTGAGAACTCGAAGGAGTTGCGCCAGCAGGTTTGCCAGGGTCTGGAGTTCATGGGCGTCGAGTTTGACGACTCGAAGAACAATGTGCGAGGTGAGGATACCATCCTCTCGAAGCCCACTTCGAAGGTGAAGGTTGCCATCATCGCCACCAACGAGGAGCTGGTTATCGCCACCGATACCTACAACCTTGTGAAATAACAAGGATAACAAGGATAACAAGGATGACAAGATAAGAGGATAAGTAGAACTACAACAAAGGAATAGAGATGATTAAGCATTTGGATGAAATCGTTGCTGCAGCCGTTGCGCGTGGCAAGAAGAAGATGATTGTGGCCTATGGTCAGGATACCCACTCGATTGGTGCGACCGATATGGCAATCAAGGCAGGTTTGGCCGATGTAACCCTGGTGGGTGACCCCGAGGAGATTCGCAAGTCGTGCGAGGCTGAGGGTGTAGATATGAATCAGTACACCATCATCCCCGAGTCGGAGGATGTAAAGGCTGTGGAGATTGCCGTGAAGGCTGTTCACAACGGCGAGTATGACGTGCTGATGAAGGGTGTGGTTCCCACCGATAAGTATATGCGCGGCATCCTGAATAAGGAGTGGGGTCTGCTGCCCGCCGGCACGACCTTGAGCCACGTTACCGTGCTGGAGGTTCCTGCCTACCACAAGCTGCTGGTTGTAAGTGACGTAGCCGTGCTTCCGCTGCCCACCCTGGAGCAGAAGAAGCAGATTGCCAAGTACTTGATTCAGACGGCCAACAACCTCGGTATCGAGTGCCCGAAGGTGGCCCTGCTGGCTCCCAGCGAGCAGCTGCTGCCGAAGGTTATCAGCTCGGTTGAGGCCAAGGAGCTCTCGGATCTCGGTCAGGCCGGTGAGCTGGGCAATGCCCTCTTCCAGGGTCCCCTGGCTCTGGACGTTGCCATCGACGAGGAGAGCGTGAAGATCAAGAAGCTCACGGGTCCCGTGGCCGGTGATGCCGACTGTCTGTTGTTCCCCAACCTGGAGTCGGGTAACGTATTCTTCAAGGCTTGCTCGAAGTTTGGCGGTGCCGAGTTGGCAGCCATGGTTGCCGGTCCTACGGCTCCCTGCGTGCTGACCTCGCGCGGCGACTCGACCAAGACTAAGCTCTACTCGATTGCTCTGGCCTGCCTGTCGGCCAAGTAATATATGCCATACATACCGAAACCAACCTAAAACTGAAAACCTAAAACTAAAAAACCTAAAACTTTTATGGCATACAAAATTTTAGCAATCAACCCCGGATCGACCTCGACGAAGGCAGCCCTTTATGAGGATGAGAAGCCGGTCCTGGAGCTCACCCTGCGCCACTCGGTGGAGGAGATTGGCCGCTTTGCCAATATCATCGACCAGCTGGCCTGGCGTCGCGACCTGATTCTTCAGGCCCTCGAGGAGAAGGGCTATAAGGTCGAGGAGCTCTCGGCTGTCATCGGCCGTGGAGGTCTGGTGAAGCCTATCGAGGGAGGTGTCTATGAGGTGAACGATGTGCTGAAGCACGATCTGATTCACACCGAGCGTCACCACGCCTCGAACCTCGGAGGTCTTATCGCCGACGAGATTGCCCGCGTGGCAGGCGTGCGTGCCTATATCGCCGACCCCGTAGTGGTAGACGAGATGATTCCCGAGGCCCGCTATACGGGTATCCCCGAGTGCCCTCGTGTCTCGATTTTCCACGCCCTGAACCAGAAGGCTACGGCCCGCATCTACGCCAAGGAGGTGGGTAAGCGCTATGAGGACTTGAATCTGATTGTAGCCCACATGGGTGGCGGCATCTCGGTTTCGGCCCACCGCAAGGGTCGCGTAATCGATACCAACAACGCCCTGACGGGTGACGGCCCCTTCTCGCCCGAGCGTGCCGGTTCGCTGCCCGCCGACGAGCTGCTCCACCTCTGCTACTCGGGCAAGTACACCAAGGCCGAGCTGCTGCGTATGATTGCCGGCAAGGGCGGTCTGGTGGCTCACCTGGGTACCAGCTCCGTGCAGGAGATCTGCGAGGTGCGCATCGAGAAGGAGAATGACGACCACGCCCGCCAGGTGATGGAGGCCATGTGCTTCGCCATTGCCAAGAATATCGGTGGTATGGCTACGATTCTCTGCGGTAAGGTCGATGCCATCATCCTTACGGGTGGTATCGCCTACAACGACTATGTAAACGTGCGTGTCAAGGAGGCCTGCGAGTTCATCGCACCGGTTCACATCTACCCGGGTGAGAACGAGCTGGAGGCTCTGTCGATGAATGCGTTGATGGTATTGCGTGGTGAAATCGACCCCAAAATTTATATGTAATTTATAGGGCATATTTTGCACCTTAATCATTCCCCCGAAAGGGCAGTACGCTTTAGTACAGCCCTTCCGGGGGAATTTCATTGCGGCACAAAATCTGCTCCTCTAAATTACATATAACTGCGTATGGTGAGGGTGTTATTCCGAGCGTTGCACCTGACCCCTTCTCACAACAAACCGTCGTAACGACGGCTCTATTTTTACTGAGTAATGAGCAATGAGTGACTAACTGATAATCAGTCATTGCGAGGAGGGGGCGTAAGCAACCGACGTGGCAATCTCCTGTGATGTGCAAAGCGTTAAAACTACCGCCTTCTAACAACAAACCGTCGTAACGACGGCTCTATTTTTACTGAGTAATGAGCAATTGGCCGTTAGAGGTTAAAGGTAAGGCTTTTCCCCTAATGCCCCTAATGCTCCTAATGCTCCTAATGCCTCTACTGCCCCTAATGCCTCTATAGCCCTAAAAAATAAAATTTTAATAGAGCTCGATATACTCATAGGTGTTGCCTACGCTTAAGAGGTAGCGCTCGAACTCCTTAAGCGAGATAACCACCGTGGCACGGCAGTCGTTGGGGTGGAAACTCAGGTGGTGCTCCTTTTTGAGGTTTTGGTCTAAGAAGAGGTGAACGTGGTGTTCTGCATCGTTGATCAGACCAAAGGGGGATACCGAGCCGGGCTGCAGCCCCAAGTAGCGCTCCATGCGCTGTTCTGAGGCGAAGGAGAGCTTGCCTTGATGCAGGCGGTGCTCTAAGTCGTGGATGGCCAGCGCCTGGTCGCAGTCGAAGCAGACTAAGTAGTGGCGGTTGCCCTTGTGGTTGCGGAAGAAGAGATTCTTGCAGTGCTTCGAGCCATCCTGCCGCCAATGGGCCTTCGCCTCCTCGATGGTGGGCGATGCCGGGTGCTCATACCACTCATATTGAAATCCGTGCTCATTGAGCCACGTTAAAACTTTCTCGATACGCTCCATCTTGTTTAATTAGGAATTAGGAATTAGGAATTAGGAATTAGGAAT
>CAYRPL010000048.1:0-11565 GCA_964426045.1 uncultured Alistipes sp.
AAATCTTTTTCAACTATTTTTCTTAATTTTGCACTTGGTCGTTGAATCTACCCATTAAATAATTGTGAATTGTGAATTGTGAATTGTGAATTATTTTGTACCTTTGCAGTCCGGTATTGCCTATAGTTTTGGAATAAGATGGCTTTAGAGATTTTAGAGGTACTTTTTCGTGGTATTTGCGTAGGTGTTGCCGCCTCGATTACGGTCGGGCCGGTGGCGGTGTTGTGTATTCAGCGAACCCTGAGCCGCAACCGTCGTGCAGGGTTGATTTCGGGTCTGGGTGTCACCTGTGCCGATACGCTGATGGCCATCATCGCCTACTTCTGCTACTCGATGTTGCAGTCGCATATCGAGCAGTACAACACCCTGCTGCGTGTCGTGGGCGGTATCTTTGTGGTGGTGGTCGGTGTGTGGGTCTTTGCCCAGAACCCCGTACCGCAGATTCGTAAGAATCGTGCCGGCAAGAGTTCGCCCTGGCAGGACTTCGCCTCGATTTTCGGCCTCACGATTGCCAACTTCATCATGGTAATACCCTACATCCTGGCCTTCTTTGCCGTCTTTAAGATTGGCACGGTCGAGGCGGTCGATTTGGCCGGTATCTTCCGCGGGCTCTTTGTCATTGCGGGCTTCTTCTGCGGTTCGCTGGCCTGGTGGAGCCTGCTGGCTACGGTCATCAACCTGTTCCGCCGCCGATTTCGGCCACGTCACATGCTGACCATCAACCATGTGGCGGGGTTGATTATCGGACTGCTGGGTATCTATACCATTTTATCAACCTTCTTTGCCATTTTCCCCGATGTGCACTAATAAACGTAAAAAGATCATCATCGCCGTCGACGGATTCTCGTCGTGCGGCAAGAGCACCTTCGCCAAGGCCATTGCCGCGCGTTTGGGCTACATCTTCATTGATACGGGTGCCATGTACCGCGCCGTGACCCTCTACGCCCTCGAGCATGGAGCCATCCGCTCGGGAATGATTGACGAGGATGCCGTGGTAGCCCTGCTGCCCGAAATCTCGATTGCCTTCCGCTTCAACCCCGAGCGTGGCGCCTCGGATATCTACGTCAATGGCGACCGTGTGGAGGGTAAGATTCGCACCATCGAGGTCTCGAACTGCGTGAGTGGCGTGAGTGCCATTCCCATTGTGCGCCAAAAACTCGTGGCCCTGCAGCAGGAGATGGGCCGCCGCAAGGGGGTGGTAATGGATGGCCGCGACATCGGAACCACGGTATTCCCCACGGCCGAAATCAAGCTCTTTATGACGGCCGATCCGAAGGTGCGAGCCCAGCGTCGTTATGACGAACTCACCTCGAAGGGCGACAAAGTCACCTTCGACGAGATATTAGAAAATGTGGTGTCGCGCGACGAGGCCGACATGAACCGCTCGGTTTCGCCCTTGAGGCGGGCCGAGGATGCCATCGAACTCGACAACAGCTATATGACCGTCGAGGAGCAGATGGCCTGGTTCATGGCACTCTACGAGCGTGTAACGGCCGAACTACAATAAGATGCGTATCGAGATTGACGAGCGCTCGGGCTTCTGCTTCGGCGTTGTGCGAGCCATCACCTGTGCCGAGGAGGCACTCGCCGAGGGCGGATGTGTCTACTCGCTGGGGGATATTGTCCACAACCGTGTGGAGGTGCAGCGCCTCGAGAAGCTGGGCCTGCAGACCGTCACCCATGCCGACATTTCATGCCTGAGTGGCAAGCGACTCTTCATCCGTGCCCACGGAGAGCCCCCGAGAACCTATAAGATGGCGCAAGCCGAGGGCATCGAACTTATCGACGCCACCTGTCCCGTGGTTGCCGCCCTGCAACGCAAGGTGAAGGCCGCCTACGAGCGAATGGAGCCGCTGGGGGGCCGGGTGGTGATTCTCGGTAAGCGGGGACACGCCGAGGTGGTGGGTCTCACGGGTCAGGTCGAGGACCGCGCCATCGTCGTCGAGTGCATGGAGGATCTGAAGCAGATTGATTTCACACGCCCGATTCACTTCCTCTCGCAGACCACCCAATCCATCGCTCTGTTCGAGGAGTTGGCCGCCGAGATGCGCCGTCGTCACCTTCACCCCGAGCAGGTGGAGGTCGATGACACCATCTGCCGCCAGGTGGCCAACCGCGAGGGACACTTGGCGGAGTTTGCCCGCGGCTACGACGTCATCCTCTTTGTGGCGGGTCGCAAGTCGTCGAATGGCAAGGTTCTCTCGGAGGTCTGCCGTGCGGCCAACCCCCGCACCTACTTGGTCGAGGAGGCCTCGGAGGTCGAGCCTTCGTGGTTCGAGGGTGCCGAGTCGGTGGGCATCTGCGGTGCCACCTCCACCCCCAAGTGGCTGATGCAGCAGGTAGCGGAGGCGATAGCCAATTCATAATTCACAATTCAAAATTCAAAATTACCAAATACCCAATTTGGTCATTGCGAGGAGGGAGCATAAGCGACCGACGTGGCAATCTCCCGCAAAGAGCAAAGAGTTACCAAATAAACGATTATACTATGAAACAGCGAGTGGTAAGAGCAACGAAATATTTTTTGATGTTGGCCGTTATCTATGTAGCGGTGATGGCCGCCATGTACTACACCGGAACGATGGGGCAGCCCGTGGGCGAGGACTTTTTGCAGACCCTCGAGTTGCAGCTCCTCGGTACCGAGCGGGGACGCCTGATGATTCCGGCCCTGCTGTTGCTGGCCCTCTTCTACCCCCGTTTCGGATTTGTCAGACGCACGATAAGCCCCTGCAATCTGGAGGAGCACAGCGACCAGATTCTCACGGCCTTCGAGCTCTACGGCTTCGAGTGCGTGCTGCGGGGCAACAACGAATGGGTGTTCCGTGCCTCGGGCTTCGGCCGACGCCTGCAGTGTCTGTTCGAGGATGAGATTAGAGTGCGTGAGGTGGGTGACGGCGTAGAAATTACGGGCATTCGCCGCATTGCCGTAAAAGTGGCCTGGCGTTTGGAGGGCTACCTGGCAAATTTAAGATAACGAAAAGAGATGAGACGCAAGTGTATATACCTGCTGCTGGCTGCCGTTATTCTGACCGGCATTTGGGGAGCCAAGAACGACTTCGGGCTGGGTCGCAACATGGAGATTTTAATCCAGATGATGCGACAGATTGCCACCCACTATGTCGATGAGGTAGACCCCGACCGTCTGATGGCCGACGCTGCCGAGGGGATGGTACATCGCTTAGACCCCTACACCGAGTATCTGCCCGAGGAGGAGATGTCGGAGTTCGACCGCATGGCCACCGGCAAGTATGGCGGTGTGGGCTCGCTGATTCGCAAGAAGGGCGAGTGGGTCATCTTCGCCCAGCCCTACAAGGACTCTCCGGCCGACCGAGCCGGCATCCGCATCGGTGACAAGATTCTCGCCATCGACGGCGAGTCGTGCAACGGCTGGAGCATCGACAAGGTGAGCAGCCACCTGAAGGGTGACCCCAATACCACGGTACGGGTGAAGGTTCAGCACCTTATCGGAGGCACAGAGGAGGAGCTGACCCTGAAACGTGAGCGCATTGCCATTCCGGCAGTCCCCTATGCAGGATGGGTGGCCGAGGGTATCGGTTACATCCAGCACAACGAATTTACGCATGGCTGCAGTGCCGATATGCGCTCGGCTGTTGAGCGTCTGCTCTCCGAGGGCGAACTGAAGGGTCTGGTACTCGACTACCGCTCGAATGGGGGCGGTGTCCTGCAGGAGGCGGTCAAGACGGCTTCGCTCTTCCTTCCGCGCGGAACCGAGGTGGTACGCACCAAAGGTCGGGGCGAGGAGGCTCGCTTTGAAACCGAGCAGGAGCCGCTGCTGCCCGACCTTCGCTTGGTGGTGCTGATTGGCGGGAACACAGCCTCGTCGGCCGAGATTGTGGCCGGAGCTATACAGGATTTGGATCGAGGAGTGCTGATGGGTCAGAAGAGCTTTGGCAAGGGTTTGGTGCAATCGACCCTGCCGCTGAGCTACAACGCCTACCTGAAGCTGACCACCGGAAAGTACTACATCCCCTCGGGGCGCTGCATCCAGGCCATCGACTACTCGGAGCATGCCGGAGCAGAGGGCCGCGAGGTGGCCGACTCGCTGACACGGGCCTTTAAGACCGCCGGCGGCCGCACGGTCTACGACGGAGGCGGCATCACCCCCGACCTGAAGCTCGAGCCCAACTACATCAGCCGCTTTGCGATGACCCTCTATGCGTTGGGATTTATCGAGGACTTTGTGGATGACTACGTCTGCCGCCACGCCTCGGACAAGGAGCCTTTCCAAATCGAAGGATTCTCGATTACCGATGCCGACTATGCCGACTTCAAGGCCTTTATGGCCGACAAGGAGGTTCCCTACGAATCGGCTTCACGCAAGATGCTCAAGGCGATGAAGCGGGCGGCCGACGAGGATAACTTCACCGAGTTAGAGCAGGAGATAGCACTCATGGAGGAGAACCTGAAGGACGACACCGAGGATTTGATGGAGACCTACCGTCAGGAGATTATGGAGACCATCAACTCGGATATCGTGCTGCGCTACGCCTACGCCGAGGGTGTCACGCGTCACAGCTTGGAGCGTGACAAGGAGGTGAAGCAGGCCGTTGAGCTGCTGCAAGACAGCGTAAAATATACCCGACTGCTCCAACTCCAAGAGGAGGAGTAGCGGGAAAAATATAGGGTTTTTGTCGTGAAAATTCGCAGGGACATATTCTCGTTTCGGAATCGGGTGGTGGTCATCGTGGTCGGCATTCTGCTGGGTACGATATCGCTGCTCTATACCAACAACATGGCCCGCAAGCTCAAGGAAAAGGAGCAACACGACGTAGCCCTGTGGGCCCACGCCATGGAGCGCACAGGAGGAGGTGGCGGCGAGATGATGGGCTCCGACCCGATGATCGACTACATCGTGGACAGCCACAACAACATCCCCTTTATCATCACCGACGAGGAGCTGCGAGTGCTGCGCTCACACCTCATTGACGAGCGTGCGATTACCGACCCCGACCGCCTGCGCGAACTGCTCACCTCGCTGGCCGACCAGAACGCCCCGATTCGCATCGACTACCATTGGTGGGCGGGCGACCACTACCACCTGATCTTCTACGGACAATCTTCGCTCTTGAAGTCGCTCTATTGGTTCCCCTACATCCAACTGACAGCCGTCGTGGTCTTTATTGTGCTGGGATTCATTGCCTTCCGCTCGACCAAGCAGGATGAACAAAACCGTGTCTGGATTGGTCTTGCGAAGGAGACGGCCCATCAACTCGGTACCCCCACCTCGTCGCTGCTGGGGTGGATTGAGTACCTGAAGAGCCAGCCTGTGGATTCGACGGCGGTCGAGGAGATGCAGAAGGATTTGACCCACCTGATGAAGATTGTCGACCGCTTCTCGAAGATCGGTTCTGAAACACCCCTCACGCCGGCCAACCTCAATGAGGTGGTGGGCGAGTCGGTGATGTACTTCCGCAAGCGCATCCCGCGCAATGTCACCTTGGAGTACAACGGCCTGGCGATGGCTCCCCTGCGGGCCGAGATCAACACAGCCCTCTTCGAGTGGGTGGTCGAGAACCTGATGAAGAACTCGCTCGACGCCCTGCAGGGTCACGGCTCGATTCAGGTTCATATCTCGTCAGACGAAAAACATACCTTTGTCGATGTGCGCGATAGTGGCAAGGGAATCGCCAAGGCCAATTGGAAGCGCATCTTCGAGCCCGGATTTACAACCAAGACCCGCGGCTGGGGCCTCGGGCTCTCGCTCTCAAGGCGCATTATCGAGGAGTACCACCAGGGCCGTATCGCCGTGGTGGAGTCCGAGCCGAGCAAGGGAACCACGATTCGTATCACCCTCAAACGCCTCTTTGACTGATGAAGCAGCAGATCGATACCTTACAGCACGCTGCATTGCCGGCCGACTCGCTTCAGGGGGCAATACCCGAGCCCGAAAATCTGGAGCCGGTGTTGGGTGATCTGTGGGGCGACTTTACGCACACAGCCGAAGCCTCGGCCACACACCTGAAGGATGTGACGCTGACGACCGTAGAGGCCTTTGGCGAAGAGGCGCAGCTGGTGACCGGCATGCGCGAGGTGCTCCCCTACAGCGAGTCGCTGACCGACCATCCGATCTATCAGGGAATCCTGCTGCTCCTGGCTGCCGCCTATGCCCTGATGATTTGTGCCCACCTGCCCGATATTCTCGCCTACTTAGGGCGTTCACGCAGCGGTGAGGTGCGCAGCGGAGGTCCGACCCGCGCCATCCACACGGCAGCCGGCATCGGACTGCTGCTGACGGCAACGCTGTTGGTCAAGCTCTGCGAAGGGGGGCTGGGGTTGCAATATGGAACCATGACCCTGCTGCTGACGGCCCTCTTTTCGCTGCTGGCCCTGGCTCTGGTGCAGTGCGGTGTGCTGGCCCTCGTTGGGCGTGTGGTGCTGATGCGCGAACTGATGCGCGGACTGATCGGATTGAAGATTCTCAGCCTCGGTATCGGCACCCTGCTGCTGACCCCCCTGTTGCTATTGATGTTGCTGATTCCCTTTGAGAAAGGGATGGTGTGGAGTTTACTGTTGCTGGGAGTGGGATTTTTGGTTGTTCTATTCTTCCTAAAAGAGAGCGTTACACTCTTTCTGGCAAAAAAAGTTTCAATATTTCATTGGTTTTTGTACCTTTGCACCGTCGAATGCCTCCCTATCAGTTTTATCTGGTTAACGGCCCTTCGATGGTAAGCCGCGGAGTTGCAGTTGATACAAGGTGTATGTACGAGATTCCGCAGCGCTTATGCGCATAGTTAGAAAAGTTACATTAAAATAGGTTCGATTTGAAGGTTAATAAAATTTTGGTGTCGCAGCCCCGCCCTGCCATCATCGAGAAGTCGCCCTTCTATGAGTTCTCGCAGGCTCACGAAGTGGAGGTGACCTACAAGCCGTTGATCCGCGTAGTCGGCGTTTCGCTGAAGGAGTTCCGCGCTCAGAGAGTCGAAATTCTCGACCACACAGCCATTATTTTTACGTCGCGCACCACCGTTGACAGCTTCTTCCACATCTGCGAGGAGGCCCGCATCACCGTACCCGAGTCGATGAAGTATATCTGCCAGACCGAGGCCGTAGCCCTCTATCTGCAAAAGTACATCATCTACCGCAAGCGCAAAATCTCATTCGCCGACGGCAGCTTCACCAACTTCCTGGAGCTGATCATCAAGCACAAAGAGGAGAACTTTATGCTCGCCCTCAGTGAGCCCCATAAACCCGAACTGCCCGAAACGCTGGCCAAGCTCAAGCTGAAGGTAGATCCCGTGATTCTGGCCCGCACCGTGGCAGCCGACTGCTCGGAGGTGGACTTCGGCTCCTACGACCTGCTTGCCCTCTACTCGCCGACCGATGTGAAGGCCCTGATGGAGCACGGAACGGCCGCCGAGATGCCCCCCGTAGCCACCTTTGGCGAGGGCACGCTGCTGGCTGCCATCGAAGCCGGACTGCGTGTCAAAGCCTCGGCTCCCACCCCTGCCGCCCCCTCGATGGCCAAGGCTGTCGAGATCTATGCCCAGCGCCTCGAGGCCGGAGAGGAGATCGAGGATGTGGAGCACAAGACCGACGAGCAGAAGGAGGAGTTTATCCGCACCCAGCAGCACAAACTCTCGAAGAAGACCCGTACACGCCGCAGCTCGGCCGCAACTGCCAAAAAGTAGTCCCGATGAACCGACACACCCTCTCGCGCGCCGAGCGTCTTCGCACCCTCGGTGCCATTCGTCGCCTCTTTGAGAGCGGCGAGGGGGGATTTGTCTACCCGCTGCGCTACCTCTGCTTTGCCGAGGCCGATACCGAGGCCTCAACCCGCCTGCTCTTCTCGGTGCCGAAGCGCTACCACAAGCGAGCCAACAAGCGCAACCTGCTGAAGCGCCGCATGCGCGAAAGCTACCGCCTGAACAAGGAGCTGCTGGGCCAACACAACGCCTCGCTCGACCTGGCCCTCATCTACTCGGCCAAGGAGGTCGTATCCTACGAGCGCATCCAAAGTGCCATCTGCAAGATTCTGGGAAAAGTCGCCGAGAATCTCAACTCCAATTAACCGACCCCTCGAAGATGCAGCTGAGAAGTGGTTTGAAGTGGATTTGGGGGGCCCTCTGCCGCGCCGTGGCATGGCCGATGTTGCTGCTGATTCGCCTCTACCAACGCTTCATCTCGCCCCTCACACCTCCGGCGTGTCGTTTCACCCCCACCTGCTCGCAATATGGCCTGGAGGCCATCCGCCGCCACGGCCCCTTCAAGGGGGGCTGGCTCACCCTCCGCCGCCTCCTAAGGTGCCATCCCTGGGGCGGCAGCGGCTATGACCCCGTACCTTAGGCTTGCTCCTGCCTATCCCAAATCGATATTCTTCCCAAAACATTTCCCGAGAATGGTATGTTTTTCGCGGAATATGCTTATCTTTGCAGATAAGACCGCGAAGCTGTGAGCAATATTTGCGGTATGATTTTCGTTTCTTGGACAGATAACCACCAAAAACGCAAAGCAATGAGACCCTTTTACCAGACACTGCTTATCCTGCTGCTGCCACTTCTGAGTGGTTGCAGCTCGACCTTCTACTCTTCGACCGGAAATCCCTATCAAGACGATATGTACGGTTCGCACGACCGTGCGTCGATTGCCCGTGTAAAGCAGGCCGAGACCGAAGCTGCCAAAGCCGAAGCCGAAGCACGCAAGTCCCAGTGGGAGTCGCTGATTGCCGAGGCCGAGGCCCGAGGCGTGCCGGTGAACTACGAAAGTGAGGGCTACAGCTACAACAGTGTGCTGGCCGACACCTACGAGAGTGCCTATGCCCGTCGTCTGCAGGGATTCCGCTCGCTGAGCTACAAGATGCCGAGTTCGTACTACGATCTGCGCTACTCGTCGGCCTACAGCTACGTCACGGCCTACGACCCGATGAACTACAATATCGTGGTGATGGGCGACCAGGTGTGGGTCGAGCCCAAGTATATCTCTTCGATGTTCGGGCAGTGGGGAGCCCCGAGTTACTCCTTCGTCTATGGCATGGGCGGCTGGTATGGCGGCCTCTACTACGATTGGCTCTGGCCCTCGAACTACTACTACTCGTGGTGGGGCTATCCCCGCTACTCGTGGTGGGATTGGAACTATAATTTCTATTGGTCGTGGTACTACGGCTGGCCTCCCTATGGCCCCGCCTGGCCCGCACCGATGCCTCCCCACCATCCGGGAGGAGGAGGTCCGGCGGCCCCGGGTGGCGGACACAAGCCCGATGGGCCCTCGTACTACCCCAACTACCGACCCTCGGGGGGCAATACGCCGGGAGGTGTAAGACCCTCGTCGCCCAACTTCTCGCCCCGTGGAGATTTCAACTACCGCGGCACAGGCCCCGCTTCGAGTGGAGGCAACTACCGAGGAGGGACAACGACGACCACCCGACCCACAGCTCCGGCTGCGGGTGGCGGCAACTATCGTCCATCAAAGGGGAGCTCCACAACAGAGAGATATACCGGCAGCGGCGGCTCGAACTACCGCTCGAAGAGTGGCTCCTCGCGTCGTGACGAGGGGAGTACAAGCAACCGCTCCAACCAAAACAACTACCGCCAGGAGAACAACCCCTACCGCTCCTCGGGCTCGAACTACAACAGCGGCTCGTCGGGTAGCAGCTACCGCTCGTCGGGCGGAGGCTATTCGGGTGGCAGCAGCTCGGGAGGAGGTCGCAGCAGTGGCGGCGGCAACTACCGCGGCGGACGATAAACCAACCATCAAGAACATCAAGTTATGAAAAAGTCGCTTTTTTGGCTCTCTTTGCTCCTGCTTTTGGGAGCAGCTCTCCGGACTTCGGCCCAGGATGGTTATCGCTTTGGGGGTGAGGTGATGCAGCAGGCGGGAATCTCTTTGGAACGCTTGGCCGAGCTCTCACGCACCCAGCCCTACGGCACGGCCCGCTCGATGGCGATGGGAGGTGCCATGACCTCGTTAGGAGGCGATATGTCCACCCTCTTTATCAATCCCGCAGGTCTGGGTATGTACCGCACCAACGAATTTTCGTTTACCCCCTTAGTGACCATCGCCGGCTCCGAAAATGGGGCAGCGGAGTATAGCAAAAACAGCGTCAGCCGCTTCGGATTGGCCAACATGGGCTTTGTGATCAACCTCTACCAGGGTACCGGTCGGGTGGTGAGCGTCAATATGGGCTTCGCCTATAACCGCATTGCCGACCTCAACCGACGCACCTCGTTTACCTACGACGACCTCTACCGTGGAGCTTCGGCAGCCCCTTCGTTGCTGCGTGCCATGGCGGGACAGCTGACCGTGAATGACCGCTGGCCCGACGAGTCGGGATTCTTAGGCTACTACGGCCGCACGGCCCCCGACCTGTGGGGCTCGATGATGGCCTACAACTCCTACCTGCTGAACGTCTACGAGGATGCCGAGGGGCCCTATTGGGCGGCCGACCACATCGGTCAGAACGCCTCGGTAGGCCACTTCTACGACCTCGAAAGCCGTGGCTCGATTGGCGAATATGCCCTCTCGCTGGGCCTGAATATCAACAATAAGCTCTACATCGGCGCTACCTTCGGTCTGCAGAGCCTATCACAGCGTGTGAATCTCTACTATGGCGAGGACTACCGCTACCTGGGGCTGGGCGGGAGCACCGACCCCGAGGGGGTGGCTCTGGATGGAGCCGGCCAACCCCTGGCCGAGCAGGTGGACTACATGCACTACAACCAGGCGATGCGCCTGAGCGGTACGGGCTTCAACCTCAAGGTGGGCCTCACCTATCGCCCGACAGAGGCGGTACGTATCGGTCTGGCCTACCACTCGCCCACCTGGTACTCCGTGGAGCAGACCTACAGTGGTCAGATGGCCTCGATGAGCTATAACAACCTCGACGAGAAGTACTACCCCGCCGATGTCAATACCGACGGTACCTGGAGCGATGTCGGCCCCGACAGCTGGGAGCTCTCAACCCCCTCTCGACTGCTGGCGGGCTTCTCCTACACCTTCGGCTCGCGCGGCATCCTCTCGGTGGACTACCAATGTGATTGGTATAACGCCATTCGCGTCAGCAATACCCCCTTCTGGCTCCCCGAGCCTGAGCTCTATGAGAAGGCTGCCATCAAGGAGCGCTTCGCTGCAACACACAGCATACGCCTCGGAGGCGAGTTCAAGGCGACCCAGCGCTGGGCCCTGCGTGCCGGCGTGGGCTACACCTCCTCGCTGGTCAAGGAGCCCGAGCTGCTGCAATCCTCCCCCCTGCCCGAGCAGGTCATCACCGCCTCGGTGGGTATGGGATTCGCCCTCTCGCGCGCCATCACACTCGACGTGGCCTACCAATATACGGCTACCGACTGCAGCGACTACCGCCTTTTCTACGCCGCCCGCGTAGAACCTTCGGGTCTTTTGATGCTCGACGCATCGACCCCCCTAAAGACCGACTACAACCGCCACAACCTGGCCCTGACGCTGGGATTTAAGTTTTAGACCTCCCGAAGCGCAATAAAAAGAGCCTGTCTGAATCAGACAAGCTCTTTTTGTGAAGTATTACCGTCGGTTTACTTCGCGTTCTTCTTATCGTAGCGTTTTGCGTAGCGGCTCATAAACTTATCGACGCGACCG
>CAYRPL010000049.1:0-11528 GCA_964426045.1 uncultured Alistipes sp.
TTTTCAGATAGTTATGCAAATCTGTGAGTTTTTGCATTTTGGATATACGATTTGGAGACCATCTTTTTCCGCCCCATGCTGAGCGGTCCTTCGGCCCAGGAGCTGGGTGTTCGTGTACTCTACAATATGCCGACCCCCACCACCGTACAGCTGTGGGAGGCCCAGGGCAACGTGCTGCAGAAGTATGGCACGGCCGGCTGGTCGGGTGGCACGGCTGCCACCAAGGCCCAGAAGACCATCGCCCTGGAGCGTGTCAAGGCCGAGTTGGGTTTTGCCGCCTCGGACTACTTCTCGATGGTCTATGAGCTGATTGTCGGCCGCTCGGATGTGAATATGGAGGATCTCTCGGGTACCGAGTTGGAGGTAGCCGAGACCGAGCTCTTCAAGCGTGCCATTGCCGAGAGCATCCGTGCCACGATGTGGGTGGGCAACACCCTGCTCGAGACGGGCTTCAACACCTTCAACGGATTCCTGACCCTGATCTCGGAGTTTGTGGATGGTGGTGCCGTGACCCCCTACGAGTATGCCTCGACGGTGCTCGACACGCCCGAGGGTGCCATCACGATTTTTGACAAGGTGTGGGAGCAGGCCGACGACCGCCTGAAGGATCTCAAGGGCGAGGGCCAGCTGGCACTCTTCGTAAGCTCGGACATCTACCACCTGTACGAGAAGTATCTCGACTCGAAGGGTGCCGAGAGCGCCTATACCGAGATGGTCAACGGCCGTCAGGGTCTTGCCTACCACGGTATTCCGGTCATCGACCTGCACATTGGAAGCTACCTGAAGGGGGGCCTGCTACCCGAGTCGTGCTGCATCCTTACGGATCGTCGCAACTTGGTGCTGGCGGTCAATACGGCCGACTTCCCGGGTACGGAGGTGCGCATGTGGTACAACCCCGATTTGATGGAGAATCGCCAGCGTGCGACCTTCATGGCGGGTTGTGAGGTGCTCGACGAGCGTATTCTGAGTGTTGCACAAATCCGCGCCTAAGCCATGAGCGACCGTAAACCCGTAGGAGGACTCCGCAAGGTAACCCTCTACGATGCGGAGGCGGTCGTGGCGGTCAGCCGCGAGGGGTCGGTCAGCCGACTGACCCTTCGCGCCGGGGCCGAGGGGCTGGAGCCTCGACTTGTCGAGGGGCGAAGCTCGCTCAAGGAGCAGCTGCACTGCGTAGCTCAGGCGCCCCTTGTCGAGCAGCGATTGGAGCTGGTGCTGCGACGGGCCGATGGCATGGAGCTCTTCACACCCCGTCTGCTGCGACGGGCTGCCTATGGCCGCTGGGTCGCCCTGGTGGAGTACATCGACGGCAGCCGCACGCTGTATGGCTGGTCCGAGGAGTTGCAGGGCGAGGCGGCACTGCGCACCGAGAGGGTCGAGTTTCTGAGCGGTGCGACACGCAGTGAGCTTCCGACCTGTCACTGGCTGCTTACGGGCTTCGACGTGACGGCTGCAACGCCCTACAGTGAAACGGAAATTTCTTACGACACAATTTAGAAAACAGCATGGAGAAAGAACGATTGGAGCGTGTGGGGGTTCGCAACTGCCGCGAAGAGCCCTACATCGCATTGGCTGCCACAACGGGCAGCAACGAACACTTCTGGCGCTGGGGCGATGACAATCTGCTGCCCGAGGCCCTGGCACTGCTCTCGCGCCGCTCGACGGTCCATCGTCGCATCATCAACGACAAGGCCGACTACATCTCAGGCAAGGGTTTCAATTGTGGCGAGGGCGAGCTGCTGCTCCGACAGTTTGTCGAGCGTGCCAACGGCCATGAGGAGTCGCTGCGCAAGATCCTCAACAAGTTGGCCTTCGACAAGTCCCTGTTCGGAAACGCCTTTTTGGAGGTGGTGACCGATTCGCAAAAGAGCTTTTTGGCCCTCTACCATCAGGATGCCACGCGCTGCCGCGTGGCGAAGGATGATGCCCACATTCTGATTCACTCGGATTGGAGCCGCTTCAAAGCCTCGGAGGCGAAGTCGCTGCCCCTGTGGCCCCGCATGGAGGAGCAGGCCGACGGCACCCTGCGCTCGATAGTACACTACAAGGAGTATGAACCGCAATTCTCGCACTACGGAGTCCCGCCCTACATCGCCGGCTTGGATGTCTCGGCCATCGCCTACAAGACCGACCGCTGGAACATCTCGCGCCTGGACAACTCGTTCCAGCTCTCGGGTGTAATGATGCTCGACAGTGCGATGGAGAGCGAGGAGGAGGCCGAGGAGCTGATTCGCACCGCCGAGCGCAAGTTTGCCGGGCGCCCCGGGCAGGTGATGTTTGTGGTCAAGGAGGGGAAGGAGAACGAAAACTCCCGCTTCATCCCCCTTACCTCGCAAAACGAGGGCGATTGGAAGCAGCTGCACGACCAGGCAACCTCGGATATTGTGGTCGCCCACTCGTGGTTCCGCTCGCTGAGCGGCCTGGAGTACAGTTCGGGCTTCAGTGCCGAGCGTATTCTGCACGAATATGAGGTGGCCCTCAACACGGTGATCTTGGGTGAGCAGGATGAGTTGATGGAGCCCATTCGCCGCATCATCAGCCAAGTGCTCGGGATTGAGTGCTCGTCGCTTGAGATTGTCAATCGACCTCCGACCCGCTCGAAGCCGATCTATATGCGTGTGTGGGAGGCCCGCAAGGCCGACGGCCTGGAGTATGATCCGGAGGATCCCGAACAGCAGTACTACCTCTCGCAAATCGCCAAGTACAACCTCACCTCAATCGACCCCGTATGATGAAGACCCTGATGACAACCCAAGAGGTCACAGACCTCGCCTTTACGGCGGGAGAGTACCTCCCCGCCTCGACCCTCAACCCGGGACAGATTGCCGCCGCCGAGGAGCAGTGCATCCGTCCGATTGTGGGGCCGAAGCTCTTTGACGAACTGCTCACCTGCACAGCCGAGAGCAACTCCAATCCCAACACAGAAAACCCGCACAAAGCGCTCCTCGACGACTATGTAAAGCCGTTAGAGGCACGCTGCGTAAAGGCGCTCATGCTACCGCAGTTGCAACTTCGCACGGGAGCCTGTGGCATAGTAAGCGGCGAGGGAGGAGCCTGGAAGAGCGCATCGCAGGAGACCCTCACCTCGGCCCGCAAGGCACTCAAACAGGAGATTGAGGCCCTGAGCCGCCGACTGTATCGCGAGCTCGAGCGACTGCATGCGGCCGGAGAGCTGGCCGCCTACGAACCCGAAAAATCCATCCTCAACCGTTGCCGAATCCATGGAGGCTTTGTACAGATTTTGTAGCGGAGCGCTGGCCGCCCTGGGTGCTCTGTTTGCCCCCATCGGCCCGCTGGTGGTGTGCGCCTCGCTCTTTATCGGAGTGGACTTTCTGACCGGTGTGGCGGCCGACAGAAGTCGTACCCGAAACCGTGGCCAGAGGTGGTACTTCGAGAGCCGCCGCGCCTGGCGCACGATTCTCAAGGCGGGATTTGTCTGGATGGCTATCTCGATGGCGTGGCTGCTCGAACACTGCGTATTGGGATTTTTGACCCTCCACCTGGCCCAACTGCTCTGCGGCTTTGTCTGCGGTGTGGAGATGTGGTCATTTTTGGAAAATGCCGGAGAGCTCTCTGACGGACCGTTGTTTCGGGCCATTCGCCGCATAGCCCGCAACCGCATCAGAAAGGAGGTGCAGGGTGAGTGAGAGATTGAGCCGGGGGCTTCGCAACTGCAATCCCGGAAATATCCGCCGCACCCGCCGTCGGGGGCTCTATCGGGGCGAGGTGGAGGCGGGCCAAGACCCTGAATTTCGCACCTTTGCCGCCCTGAAGTGGGGCTATCGGGCCGTGTTTGTGGTGCTCTACACCTACTTCAAGCGTCACCACCTGACCACACCCCGCCAATGGATTGCACGCTGGGCACCGCCCGAGGAGAACCACACCGAAGAGTACCTTCGCTTTGTCTGCCAGCAGGCCGAGGTGGAGGCCGACAGCCCCATTTCTCCCCTCGACAAGGAGGTTATGCTACCATTTGTAGCTGCCATGTCGCAGATAGAAAATGGCAGGAAAGCTCCGATGGAGGAGGTTTTGGCGGGTTGGGAGCTCTTTTTTGCCGATTTTGGCCCCGATTCGACAAAAAATCGGTAAATTTACCCCGTGATTCATCTCTCCAAAGAGCGTTTAAGGGGGCAGTTGCAACGACTGCCGATGCTGCGGGTGCTGCTGCCTGTGGCCGGAGGTATTCTTGTCGGTCAGTGGCTCGCCCTGCCGGCCGCCTACCTCTGGGTGGGCGTGGTGCTCTGTGTCGGCCTGAGCCTTGTGGCCCGCTCGGGGCTCTACGCCTTCTCGGCCCTCGTACTGATGGGTATCGGGGTCACGGCCCTGAATCGGGGCGAAAGCTCCCCGCCACTTGGCAAGCGGCTGCTGATGCAGCTCGAGGCCGAGGCGACACCCCGCACCGGCGAGGGCTACACCTCGACACCGGTGGCCATCCGCTCGTGGTGCGACGAGCAGGGCAAGTGGCACCTCTCGGAGGTGCGGGCCACGCTCTACTGCGATTCGACCCTGCGGCCCGTAGTCGGAGAGCGTCTGACCCTTATAGCCCGTCTGAAACCCTATGGCGATAAATACCCTCTCTATCGGGCCCTGCAACAGCGTCGTGGCTTTGTGGGGAGCATCAACGCCGGAGCCCGACACCTGCTGGAGCGTGACACGGTAAGGCGCCTTGGGCTGGTGGAACGGCTCCACCAGGGGGCTGTCAAGCGACTTGCACGACTCGACCTAAGCCCCGCAAGCGAGGCTGTGGCTTTGGCTATGACCGTCGGTGAGAAGCAGCAGATAAGCCCCACGTTGCGAAGTGCTTACGCCCGCACCGGCACCTCACACCTGCTGGCCGTATCGGGTCTGCACGTCGGAATCGTCTTTTTCACCCTCAACATGGTGCTCTGGGGGCTCTCGTTGGCCCCGAGCGGACACCGCATCAAGAACCTGGCAGCTATAGCCCTGATTTGGCTCTATGCCTTGGTGGCAGGGGCCTCGCCCAGCGTGCTGCGTGCCGCCTGGATGTTCTCGGCCCTGCAAATAGCCTTGGCCTTTACGCTCCGCTACAACGCCCTGAATATCCTCTTTGGAGTGGCTGCGGTGATGCTCCTGCTTCAGCCCGACTACCTCTTTGATATCAGCTTCCAACTCTCGTTTTTGGCCGTTGCGGCCATCCTGAGTTGGGGACAACCTCTGATTCGTCGCCTGCGAGGCCGCTTTACGAAGTGGCTCGCAGGCCTCTTTATTATCGGTGTGGTCTCAACCTTGGCCACCGCACCCCTCGGAGCGGCCCAATTCGGTCTCATTGCCCCGATTGGCGTGATGCTCAGCCCCGTGGTTATCTTTATGGCCCAGCTGGTAATTATCGGCTCGCTGGCTTGGATGTTGCTCCCCTGGAAGCTCCTCACACCCCTCTTCTCGGCCTTTATTGATGGGGCCGCCAAAATCCAAAACGGAGTGATTCTGCGGGCCGCAGAGTGGGAGTATGCCGCCTTCGAATCACAACCCGCTGCGGGGATTGTTACGCTGATCTACCTGCTCTTTGTTGCGCTGACGCTTCTGGCCTGGAGCGTGGAGCACAAAGCGGAGAATAAACCCAAAATCGAATTATAGTCCATGAATAGCGAAGAGTTGCAGATTCTACTCTCGGAGGAGTTCTCCGAGCTGATGCGAAAAAATGCCGGGCGTGACCCGTTGGAGGTGGCCCTCGACAAGCGTATTCCGCACGCAGCCCTGCTGGCCACCCAGCTGAAGTATCGCCACCGTGCCCAGGAGAAGCTGCCGAGTTACGTTGCTGCGGGGTGCATCCTTCCGCCACGCGCCTTCGAGCAGTCGTCGAGCGAGGCTGCCGCCGCCACCAAACGGCTCTCGGGCGAGAGTCTGCTGGATCTCTGCTGCGGGCTGGGGGTCGATGCCCGCCACTTCTCGAAGAGCTTTCGACGGGTGGTGGCCCTGGAGCGCGACCCCGAGTTGGCCGCCATCACCCGCGAGAACATGCGCCGTCTGGGCATCGAAAATGTCGAGGTGGTCTGCTCTTCAGCCGAGGCATATTTAGCCCGCTGCGAGGAGCACTTCGAGTGGGTCTACGCCGACCCCGACCGCCGCTCGGCCACAGGCCGAAAATTGGTGCGCCTGGAGGATTGTTCGCCCAATGTGGTGGCCTTGAAAGAGCCGCTGAGTCGCATCGCAACCCACTTATGTCTGAAAAACTCGCCGCTATTTGATGTCGATGAGGCCTTCCGCCACTTTCCCACAGCCCGTGTCGAGGTGATTTCGGTGGGGGATGAGTGCAAGGAGGTGGTCATCTTTGCGGATGGCTCGGGGCCCCGCTTGGCGGCCGAGGCGGTGGGCATGGGTCGCATCGAGGTCAGCCCCGAAGAGCGCAACCCAACCCCCTCAACCGAGGAGTTTGAACCCACCCGCTACCGCTGGTTGGTGGTTCCGGATGTCGCCCTGCAGAAGGCCCGCTTAGTCTGCCACCACCTGCGACCCCACGGCTTTGTCGCCTCCGAAAACGGCTTCGCCTTTTGTGCCGAGCGCCCCGAGGGGGTGTTGGGCCGTCTGTTTGAAATCGAAGCCATCGAGCCCTTCAACCCCAAGGTACTAAAAAAGCGTTTCGGAGGTCAGAAGGCCGAGATTCTGAAGCGCGACTTCCCCTTCTCGATGGAGGATATTCGCCGCCAAACGGGGCTCAAAGAGGGGGCCGACCTACGCTTCGCCTGCTGTAAAATCGGCAAAAAAAGTTGGATAATCCGGCTAAAATAGGTACCTTTCGGCAATGAAAGACAAGAAAGGGCTCATTCGACGGGTCAAATACTACATCCTGCGCTTGGTGCGCTTAGGGCGTCGTGTGCTGAATCGGCTGATTGTCAAGCCGCTGCACGAGGCGGCCACCGCTCCGTTGCGTCTGGGGTTGCAGGCCCTGCAGCTGATCTTCTTCACCCTCAAGGACATGAGCGACAACCGCACCTCGCTGCGCACCTCGGCCCTTTCGTTCTATACGCTGCTCTCGATTATTCCGCTGCTGGCCATTCTCTTTGCGGCGGCCAAGGCGATGGGCTACATCGACCTGCTGTTAGAAAACCTCTACGGACTCTTCCCCCAAAGCCCCGAGCTGATCGACTACTGCGTGGAGTTTGCCGAGAAGACCCTGGCCCGCACCCGAGGAGGATGGATGGCCGCCGTGGCCGGTGTGACGGTTCTCTGGTCGGCCCTGAGTCTGATGGACGACCTGGTGAAGGCCTTCAACGATACCTGGCAGGTGAGCGAGCGCCGCAACTTAGGGCGCTACGGAGCCTACATGCTGATTCTTATCTTCTTTCCGGCCCTCTGGGTGGGTAGCGAGGTGCTGGGCGTCTGGCTTACAAACCTCTTCGGACTGCGTGAGCAGTGGTTGCTACGCATCCTGGGTGATTTGACGGCCGTCGTAATGGAGCTCGGTGTCTTTATCCTCTTCTATAAGGTGGTTCCCCATACACGGGTGCATTGGAGCAGTGCCGCTCTGGCGGGTCTGACGGCCGGAGCTTTCTTCGAGCTCTTCCAGTGGTTCTTCACCACGATTTTGAGCAGCATGACCTCCTACAACGCCATCTACGGAAGTTTTGCCGCCCTGCCCCTGTTCCTCTTCTGGCTGCGCTACTCGTGGCAGATTCTGCTGACGGGCAACGAGCTGGCCTACGCCCACCAAAACCTGCACCTGCTGCGCGAAGAGCGCCTGAAAAGTAACGAATAATGAAACGAATAGTCATCATCGGTAGCGGCAACTTAGCCGAGCAGTTAGCCCTCTCGCTTCGGCAGGGCGGAGCCGGGCTGGTGCAACTCTTTGCCCGCAACCGTGCACGCTGCGAGGCAATCGGCCGCCTGTGCGGAGTTCCGACAGCGACCCAAAAAGAGGAGTTGGCCGAGGCCGATATCTACTTGGTGGCTGTCTCGGATCGGGCCGTGGGGGAGGTAACCCGCCCGCTGAACATCCGCCCCGAGGCGATTGTCGCCCACACGGCCGGAAGTGTTCCGATCGAGGCGCTGCCCCACCTCAGAAGGGGCTCGTTCTACCCCTTCCAGAGTTTTACCGCAGGGCGTCGCATCGACCTGCGAAAGGCCCCCCTGTTTGTCGAGGGGAGTGCCCCCGAGGTCGAGCAGGAGCTGCTCACGCTGGCCCGATGCATCACCGAGCATGTCCACCGTGCCGACTTCACCGCCCGCCGCCGCATCCACCTGGCGGGGGTCTTTGCCTGCAACTTCGTCAATGCACTCTATGGCGTAGGCGAAGAGTTGATGCAGCGAGCCGGCTTCGGCTTTGAGGAATTGAAACCACTTATCGAGGAGACGGCCCGCAAGGCCTGCGAGAGCCAGAGCCCGAGCAAGGTGCAGACCGGACCCGCCGTGCGCGGGGATCGGGCCGTATTAGAGAGCCACCTGAAGCTGCTGGGCGAGCTCTACGACGAAGAGCCCTCGAAGGCCGAAGAGCTGAGAAGAATTTATAACGAATTAAGCGATAGAATATGGGAAACTTCAAAGAAGACATTGTAAAGGTCGAAGCGATGATTTTCGATGTGGATGGTGTGCTGACCGATGGCGGCATCATCCCCACGCGCGACGGCGACTTTATCCGCAAGTACAACGCCAAGGATGGCTACGCCATCGCCTACGCCATCAAGATGGGCTATAAGATCTGCATCATCACCGGCGGTCGCGGCGAAAACCTAAGCTACCGCCTCAAGATGCTCCACATCGAGGATATCTACCTCGACTGCTCGAACAAGATGGCGGCCTTAGACGACTACTGCCAAAAGTACAACCTGAAGCGCGAGAATATCATCTATATGGGCGACGATATCCCCGACCTGGAGTGCATGAAGGCGGTCGGCATTCCGGTCTGCCCGGCCGACTCGGCCATGGAGGTTATCGAAGCCTCGCGCTATGTCTCGGAGTTCGACGGAGGTCGTGGCTGCGTGCGCGATATCATCGAACAGGTACTGCGTGCCCGTGGCGATTGGGCCAAGAATTCGGATGGCGTCACCTGCTCGCAAGCCGCCATGTCCAGGTAGGCACAATGAGTAATGAGCAATGAGCAATGAAAATGGCGAGCCGAAGTTCGCCATTTTTTGTTCGTCTGTAGGAGAAAGCCCTAATTCCTAATTCCTAATTCCTAATTCCCAATTCAATTGCTCGCTCGGTGGGCGGTTCGGTAGGTCGAAGGGGTATGTCCGTAGGCTTTTTTGAAGAGTTTGATAAAGTGCGAGGTGTTCGGGAACGAGCACTGCAGGCCAATCTCCGAGACCGACTTCGAGGTCGAGAGCAACAGCAGGCGCGAGTGAATCAGGCGCTGGCGGATAAACCACTTGTGGGGTGGCATTTCGTAGATGCGGCGGAACTCCTTTTTAAAGGAGGTGAGCGAGCGGTGGGTCTTGCGGGCCAGCTCCTCGATGGAGCACTCGCTGAAGATGTGGCCATAGACAATCTGCTCGAAGCTCTCCTTGTCGGTGTCGATGCTTGCCAGCACCTTGCTCTTCAGGCAACAATCTTCGTGCGAGACGATGTGATAGATCAGCTCGGTCATCTTGAAGCGCTCGGCTGCGGCATCTAATCGCTGCTCACCCTGCAGGTAGTGGGCCACTGCGGTAAAGAGGCTGCGAATTGCAGGCCAGGCCGGCATGGCCACCTCCGACGAGGTACGGCAGGTCGGACAGCGGTGGTTGTTCGAGATGTTCAGGCGGTAGGTGATGTTCAGATGCAGGAGGATTCGTTGCAGTTCGTCGGGCGAGTAGTAGAAGAGGATCTGTTCAAAGGGGCGATCGCCGTCGGGAAGCTCTTCGGTGTAGTGAAGGCCGATACCCAGGTAGAAGATATCCCCCCGACGCAGGCATTCGCACCTGTCCCCCGAGTGGATATACTTGGTTCCCTGCACCACATAGCCCACGGCGTGGCGCGAAAGATATTGGGAGCGCACCCCCGAGCTCGTCGGCTCGACATACTTCACCACCGTCGGCTGTGCCGACACTCTCTCCGGTTGATTCATCTGTACCATAGTTTTTGTTCATTAAGCGTTGATTGCGGTACAAATGTAGCGATAAAAAGGCAATTAAATATTGCAACAACAAAATAAAATCTTTTCTCACGCGAGAAAAGACCATTTCTTTTATCCGATAAAGATACGGGCGATGACCAGGAGCAGCATCAGGGCATAGAGTGAGTTGGCCCACGAGCGCTTGAGGCGCACAAAGAGGAAGGGCAGGAGCATCGCCATCGGAATAGCGAGCAGGGCGAGGTTGCCGACCGAGGCTCCGGGCAGGGCCAGCGAGACCGAGCAGAGCAGAAAGAGCCAAAGGTGGGCCGTAAGGATGGCACGCGCCTTCGAGGTGGCGGCATAGATATCGCTCAGGTAGTAGAAGAGGGCCCAGAGGGTTGCGGCGAGCATCACCACCAACTGCACAACCAGCAGAATCGAAGCGTCGGCAAAGAGCGAGAGGCCAGACTCGGCCGTCAGGCCCTGCACCATCCGCTCCCAGGGCATTCGATAGTCGGCCGTCACGGCCCAATGGGCATAGAGGAGCAGTCCCAGCGGCAGCACCACACCCACGAGGGCGACAATCCACTCACGCAGGGTGCGCTTGAAGAGGAAGGTGACAAGCGGAAGCATCAGCAGCAGGGGCCACGCCGAGAGGGTAATCAGGGGTACCAGGCCCAGGTAGAGGGCCCCCCGAAAGAGGGCCGAGAAGGCGTATCCGTTGCGGCAGGCGACGCAGAAATTGCGCATTGCACGGGCCAAAATCAGCGCCGAGAGCGCCGAAGCGAGGTAGTCATCCCCCACGAAGATACCACAGGCCAGAACGGCATAGAGGGGAACGGCCAGCAGGGAGCTTCCGGCGTAGAGGTTGTGCCGAATCCCCATGCGTCCCAGCGTCAGAGCCACCACCGTATGGCAGAGAAACCACAGCGCCCACGCCACACGGGGATAGGCCGCCTGGAACAAGGCAATCCACTCGGCCGGCAGGGTCTGAAAAGCGACCATCTGCTCGGGCGTAAAGCTCACCCCCAGCTTGCGCATAAGAATCCCACCCAAGAGCAAAACGAGCGTCGGGAAGGCAATCAACAGGGGTTGTCGGGTCATATTCATAGCGCAAAGATACAACTAATTCAAAATTCAGAATTCAAAATTCAAAATTATTTTCAGCGTTCGGCGCTCAGCTTTTTAACGAGCAACACAAATTAAACGATAAGGAGATTAAGGAATTTTATGAGTTAAGGGAGAGCCTCTCTTCTCCTTAATCTCCTTAACTTCATTAAACTCCTTAAACTCACTACCAAAAAATTTTGTACTCATCCACAAATAATTCTGAATTTTGAATTCTGAATTTTGAATTTTTACTATCTTTGCGGTGCTAAGCAACGGGGACTTCGTGCCGAAGTTGCAAAGCAGACATATTTTTGATGAAAGTGTATTCGCTTTTATTCCTTGAACTGAAACCTAGGAAATTTCAATACCACAGGGAAGGCAACACACTCGTCACCTTGTATTGGTACCTGCCGGGCGCAATTCTTGCCCCGCA
>CAYRPL010000050.1:0-11364 GCA_964426045.1 uncultured Alistipes sp.
CAGGGTTTGATTACCTATATGCGTACCGACTCGGTGAACCTCTCGAAGCAGGCCCTGGCCCAATGCAAGGAGGTCATCACGAACCTCTATGGCGAGAACTACTCGGCCTGGCGTACCTATAAGACCAAGTCGAAGGGTGCCCAGGAGGCCCACGAGGCGATTCGTCCCTCGTACATCGACCGCCAGAGCATCGAGGGAACACCCGCCGAGAAGCGCCTCTATGACCTGATTTGGAAGCGTACCGTCGCCTCGCAGATGGTTCCGGCCGAGATCGACCGCACGACCGTTGTGATTGAGGAGCAGCGTCAGAAGGCCCTATTTACGGCGACCGGCGAGGTGATTCGCTTCGACGGATTCCTGCGCCTGGATAATACCGAGACCCCCGACGAAGATACGGCACGCGAGAACGACACCGAGGCCGTACTGCCCAAGATGGCTGCCGGCGACGAGGTCTTCATGCAGCAGATGACCGCCACCGAACGCTTCACGCAGGCTCCGAGCCGCTACAACGAGGCGCTGCTCGTCAAGCGTATGGAGGAGCTCGGCATCGGCCGCCCCTCGACCTATGCTCCGACCATTACGACCATCATCAACCGCGGCTATGTCGTGAAGCAGAACAAGGAGGGCATCAAGCGCTCGTACCTGCAACTCGGTCTCTCGGCTGCGGGTAAGCTGACCGAAAAGAGCCTCTCGGAGAGCTACGGAAAGGAGAAAAACCGCCTCCAGCCCACCGATATCGGCATGATGGTAAACGACTACTTAGAGCTGCAGTTCGGCCCCATTCTGGACTACAACTTCACGGCCAATGTCGAGAAGGAGTTCGACCGCATCGCCGAGGGTGAGATTACCTGGTCGGGGATGATTGGCGACTTCTACGGCCCCTTCCACAAGATGGTCGATGAGGCTATCGGCACCCAGACCTCGCGAGCCGCTCAGGTGCGCACGCTGGGTATCGACCCCAAGAGCGGACAGCCCGTCAAAGCCCGCATCGGCCGCTACGGCCCGATGGTCGAGATCGAGGCCCGCGAGGGCGAGAAACCCCGCTTCGCCTCGCTCAAAAAGGGACAGCTCATCGAGTCCATCACCCTCGAAGAGGCCCTCGAACTCTTCGCCCTGCCCCGCACGCTGGGCGAGCTGGAGGGTCAGGAGCTGGTGGTCGGCCTGGGTCGCTTCGGAGCCTATGTGCGCCACGGCAAGAACTTCGCCTCGCTCGAGCGCACGGATGACCCCTACACCATTACCCTGGAGCGAGCCACCGAACTGGTGCTCAAGCAGCGCGAAAAGGGAACAGCCACAGCCGGCCCCATCAAGAGCTTTACGGAGGAGCCCGAGTTGCAGATCAAGAGCGGCCGCTATGGCGCCTACATCGCCTACAAGGGGAAGAATTACCGTATTCCGCGCGGTCGCAAAGCCGAGGAGCTGACCCTCGAAGAGTGCCGCAAGATTGTGGAGAGCGCAAAGTAATGAGTAATGAGAAATGAGCAATGGGGGGCATTAAACTCGTTGCGAAACAGACCTCATAAAACGAACCGACCAAAATAGAAAACCTAAAACTTTGATAACTATGATGAAAAAACTGATGATGCTGGCAGCTGCTCTTCTGATGGGAGGTATGCTGACCGTGA
Organism: uncultured Alistipes sp.; assembly: GCA_964426045.1. Taxonomy (GTDB): domain Bacteria; phylum Bacteroidota; class Bacteroidia; order Bacteroidales; family Rikenellaceae; genus Alistipes. The sequence goes on from CAYRPL010000050.1 coordinate 1,626, forward strand.
TGGCCGCCGAGGCCCCGAAGAAGAAGGAGAAGAAGGCCGAGCAGGCTGAGGGTTTCCAGTTTACGGATGTAAAGACGGTGGCTATTACCCCCGTGAAGGATCAGCACCGCAGCGGTACCTGCTGGTGTTTCTCGGCCCTCTCATGGCTCGAGAGCGAGATTATGCGCAACGGTGGCAAGGAGATTCACCTCTCGGAGATGTGGATTGTGCGTAACATCTACTTCGAGAAGGCCCTGAAGTATGTGCGCCTGCACGGAGCCCTGAACTTTGCCGTGGGTGGTGCCGGTGGCGACGTAACCTATGGTATCAAGAAGTATGGTATTGTACCGCATGAGGTCTACACGGGCTTCAACTACGGCACGGACAAACCCCACTTCAACGAGATTGACATGGTGCTGAAGAGCTATGTGGATTCGATTATCAAGAACCCCAACAAGAAGCTCTCGACGGCTTGGCAGCGCGGTCTGAATGCCATTTTGGATGCCTATTTCGGTGAGATGCCCGAGACCTTTATGTGGGAGGGCAAGGAGTACACGCCCCAGAGCTTCGCCGAGTCGCTTCCCATCAACATCGACGACTATGTGAGCCTTACGAGCTATACCCACCACCCCTTCTACGAGCAGTTCGTTATCGAGGTGCCCGACAACTGGCGCTGGGAGGCATCCTACAACCTGCCCCTCGAGGAGCTGATGCAGGTGGTAGATAACGCCATGGAGAACGGCTACGCCATCGAGTGGGCTACCGACGTGAGCGAGAAGGGCTTCAGCCGCACCAAGGCCATCGGCATCGTGCCCGATACCGACATGGACGGCCTGGATGGTACCGAGGCCGAGCGCTGGGGTAAGCTGACCGACGCCGAGAAGGAGGCCGCCCTCTACAGCTTCGACAAGCCCGTCAAGGAGCTCAAGATTACGCAGCAGATGCGCCAGGAGGCCTACGACAACTACGAGACCACCGACGACCACGGTATGGTAATAACCGGTACGGCCGTGGACCAGCAGGGCAACCCCTACTTCAAGGTGCTCAACTCGTGGGGGGTACGCGGCCCCTATGAGGGCTACTTCTACTTCTCGCGCCCCTTCTTCGAGTATAAGACGATGTCGATTCTGGTCAATAAGAACGCCATCCCTGCCGAGATCCGCGAAAAACTCGGGCTCTAAAAGCGGAGAGCAATTAGCAATTAACTAAGAACGAGTCGTTTAGGCGACTCGTTTTTAGTTTACTTTCAGTCATTGCGAGGAGGTTGTGAAACAATCGACGTGGCAACCTGAAATCATAAAGTAATTGCTCACTAAAAGAGCTGAATGCTAAAATAATTCCTAATTCCTAATTCCTAATTCCTAATTATTTTGTACCTTTGCGGTCAAAGTAAAATCAAACGAGATTATGGCAGTTGAATTGAAAGACTTAACCAAGTCGGACGAGAACTATTCGCAATGGTATAACGAGCTGGTTGTAAAGGCCGGTCTGGCCGAGAACTCAGCCGTCAGAGGCTGTATGGTCATCAAGCCCTACGGCTATGCTATTTGGGAGAAGATGCAGCGTGCCCTGGACCAGATGTTTAAGGACACGGGCCACCAAAACGCCTACTTCCCCCTCTTTATTCCGAAATCTTTCTTCTCGCGCGAGGCCAGCCACGTCGAGGGCTTTGCCAAGGAGTGCGCCGTGGTGACCCACTACCGTCTGAAGAACGACCCCGAGGGCAAGGGTGTGGTCGTAGACCCCGCAGCCAAGCTCGAAGAGGAGCTGATTGTGCGCCCCACCTCGGAGACCATCATTTGGAATACCTACAAGAATTGGATTCAATCCTACCGTGACCTGCCGATTTTGTGCAACCAGTGGGCCAACGTCGTGCGCTGGGAGATGCGTACCCGCCTGTTCCTGCGCACGGCCGAGTTCCTGTGGCAGGAGGGCCACACCGCCCACGCTACACGCGAGGAGGCGATTGCCGAGACCGAGAAGATGATTCGCGTCTATCAGACCTTTGCCGAGAAGTGGATGGCTGTGCCGGTTGTTGTGGGCCACAAATCGCCCAACGAGCGCTTCGCCGGGGCCGAGGATACGATGACCATCGAGGCGCTGATGCAGGATGGCAAGGCGCTGCAGAGCGGAACCTCGCACTTCCTGGGTCAGAACTTTGCCAAGGCCTTCGATGTGCAATATGTCAATAAGGAGGGTAAGCAGGAGTATGTATGGGCCACCTCGTGGGGAGTTTCGACCCGCCTGATGGGTGCCCTGATTATGGCTCACTCGGACAACAACGGTCTGGTACTGCCTCCGATGCTCGCCCCGATTCAGGTGGTGATGGTTCCCATCTACAAGGGCCCCGAGCAGCTGCAGCAGATTGTCGAGCGCTTCGAGCATATTGCTGCCGAGTTGAAGAAGCGTGGCATCAGCGTCAAGATTGACGACCGCGACAATGTCCGCTCGGGCTTCAAGTTCGCCGACTACGAGCTCAAGGGTGTACCCGTGCGCTTAGCCATGGGCCCCCGCGATATGGAGAACGGCACCATCGAGTTGGCCCGCCGTGATACCCTCACCAAGGAGACCGTCAGCCAGCAGGGCCTGGAGGATTTGGTGGAGCGTCTGATGACCGAGATTCAGGAAAACATCTTCCAGAAGGCGCTCAACTTCCGCAATTCGATGATTACGAAGGTCGATTCGTGGGAGGAGTTCAAGAAGGTATTGGAGGAGAAGGGCGGCTTTATCTCGGCCCACTGGGACGGAACGCCCGAGACCGAGCAGGCCATCAAGGATGCCACGAAGGCGACGATTCGCTGTATTCCGGTCGATGCCGAGCAGGAGGAGGGCGTGTGCGTATTCTCGGGTAAGCCCTCGCACCGCCGTGTACTGTTTGCCAAGAGTTATTAGTAGTCAGAAGAGAGCAAAACAGAGTTATATGGAGGCTATTGTAAAGAATAATTTTCAGTTTCCGGGCCAGAAAGGCCACTATGTAGGCAAAGTGCGCGATGTCTACAACATCAACGACGAGTATCTGGTGATGGTCGTTTCGGACCGCATCTCGGCCTTTGACGTGGTGCTTCCGAAGGGTATCCCCTTCAAGGGTCAGGTACTGAACCAGATTGCCGCCAAGTTCCTCGACGCTACGGCAGACATCCTTCCGAACTGGAAGATCGCCGTACCCGACCCGATGGTGACCGTCGGCCACCGTTGCGAGCCCTACAAGGTCGAGATGGTGATTCGCGGCTACCTCTCGGGCCACGCCTGGAGAGAGTATAATGCCGGAAAGCGCGAGATTTGCGGCGTTCCGATGCCCGAGGGTATGGTCGAGAACCAGCGTTTCCCCGAGCCCATCATCACCCCCACCACGAAGGCTGACGAGGGCCACGACGAGGATATCTCGAAGGAGGAGATCATCGCCCAGGGGCTGGTGAGCCGCGAGGAGTATGAGCAGCTGGAGGCCTACACCCGCGCCATCTTTAAGCGCGGTACGGAGATTGCCGCCAAGATGGGCCTTATCCTGGTCGATACGAAGTATGAGTTCGGCAAGAAGAATGGCCAAATCTACCTGATGGACGAGATTCACACCCCCGATTCGTCACGTTACTTCTACGCCGAGGGCTATGAGGAGCGCCTGGCCAAGGGCGAGCATCAGAAGCAGCTCTCGAAGGAGTTTGTGCGCGAGTGGCTGATGGCCAACGGCTTCCAGGGCCGTGAGGGAGAGCAGGTTCCCGAGATGACCCCCGAGATTGTTGGCGGCATCACGGAGCGCTATATCGAGCTCTACGAGCAGATTACGGGCGAGAAGTTCTGCAAGGCCGAGTGCGACAATGTGGAGGCCCGCATCGAGCAGAATGTCACCGAGTGGCTCAACAAGCAGTAAAAAGCGCTAACAAAAACATTAGGGCATCCTTTTTCGGGGTGCCCTAATGTTTTTGCTAACGTGTGTATCAGAAGCGGTAGACGGCACGAACCAAAACCGTCATGCCGTTCTTTTTCATCGGGTCGAGGTAGGGCGGTTGGATATCCATGTGGGCCGTAAGGGCCATCTTGTCGTCCTGCTCGGTCGAGGAGTAGTAGTAATAGAGGCGGTCCAGACGCTTACCGCCATGCTCCTTGAGGGCATTGTTCACCCGCTGGCGGGGCTGGCGGTTATAGACCGAGCGCGACTCGCCGTTGAAGTGGAAGGCGATGGTCAGCAGTTCGTCAATGGCGGGCAGGTACCACCCCTCGCCCTGCTCTCGGCACCACTTAAAGGCGGGAAAATCCTCCCACGAAAGCCCCTGCTCGGCAATATAACGGGCCAGGGTCTCCATATTTTTACGGCCGTCATGCTTATCGTTGGCACCCGTCAGGCGGAGCGCCTCTTTCTCAAAGGTATCCCAATGGGTGGCCACCTCGTCGAGCGAAATCAACAGGCCATGCTGTCCGTCGGCACTCACCTCCAAAACCACCCCCTTCACATCGCCCTTCTCGTAATAGTCGCCCACTTGGTAGCGCTTGAGCACATACTCCCCTTCGCTCTCCTCCTTAGCAGGAGCAGGGGCGGGAGCGGAGGCGGGGACTGCAACCTCAACGGCAGGGGCCGCATCCGAAAAGTTGTCACGCTCGCCATTCGGATACTCGATATAGCGAATCTGCTCTACGGGCAGCCGATAGGTCGGCCCTTCGGGATTCGAGAAGCGCTTATAGCTCACCTCGCTCAGGGTAATCTCCAACACCCGGGCCTCGATTTGGGTGTTGTCGAGCTTCACAATGCGATCCTGGGCGCAAAGCATCGGAGCCCACAACGCAAGCAACAGCAGAAGCAATACTTTTTTCATTTTGCAATCTTATTTTTGGAAATTAAAATCCATAAAACGGGGTCAATACTTCTTATCATTCCCATCAACACAAACCTATCCGGCAAATTGCAAGCAAGTTAAATCACAACCCTTCAGCGCTGAAAAAGAGCATATTACAATTTAAGGGAGGGCGTATGGCAAGTTGACGGCAAGTTAATTAGGCCCATATAGGAATGTATCTCATATACCGGGGAGCCGTATTTGGATCCAATGGTCGGATGAGTTTTTTTGTCACCACCTCTTTTATCAAACGCGAGATACTTCCTGCAGAGGTTACCGGAACACCCATTGCCTTCGATATAATGAGTATCTCTACATGTTTCCCGTCAATATCTACCGATTGAAACTCAAAATCAGCTTTTTTGGACAACAGATAACGCAACCAATTCTCAAGCTCCTGATTGCCCTTTTTCTGCTGTTTCAAATGAAGATTTGTACCAACTATATCATGACCGGCATCATCAACTCCCCAAATCATATAAGCATGGCTTCTGTCGGCTATAACAGCACTATTAGCCAATGCACTTATATCCTCGCCAATCATCTTAGGGTCGCAGTTGTTGTGTTTAAACTCCACCCAACCTGTTTCATTGGGCAGTTTGCACAGCTCCAAGACAAGTTTATCCAAGTTTTCCATATAGGGCACTTTATCCGTTTAGAGGTATCGAACTCAACGCAAAGTTATCGATTTTATCGGGAATAACAGCACTTTTGACTCAAAAAAATCATTTTCTGAAAACGCATTGGCGCTCTGTTTCATTTCTTTGTTGTATCTTTGCACAGAAAATCGTGTTCAAAGGGGCTCAAGGGCCGCTTCGATACACCCAAACCGGAAAACAGAGATGGGATTTTTTGACCTTTTTAAGAAGAAAAAGAGCGATGAGGCCGTAGCGCAGGAGGCGGTTGAGGTGACGACAAACGCAGCCGAAGGAGCGGCTGCGGAGGAGTCGGGCGCCGAGGCCGAACGCCGCGAGTTGGAGGCGGGCCTGGAGAAGACCAAGACGGGCTTCTTCTCGAAGTTGGCACGCGCCGTGGCGGGTCGCTCGACCGTAGATGCCGACGTATTGGATGACCTGGAGGAGGTGCTTATCACCTCGGATGTGGGGGTCGATACGACGGTGAAGATTATTCGTCGCATCGAGGAGCGCGTGGCCCGCGACAAGTATATGAACACCTCGGAGTTGCAGTCAATTCTTCGCGAGGAGATCGCCTGCCTGATGGAGGAGTCGCACCGCACCGAGGAGGATTTCGGCATTGAGGTAAAGCCCGGCATGCCCTATGTGATGATGGTTGTGGGCGTCAATGGTGCCGGCAAGACCACCACGATTGGCAAGTTGGCCGCACAACTCACGAAGGCGGGGCGCAAGGTCTATATCGGAGCCGCCGATACGTTCCGTGCCGCCGCCATCGACCAGCTGGCCGTCTGGGCCGAGCGTGCCGGAGCGACGATGATTCGCCAGGAGATGGGCAGCGACCCCGCCTCGGTAGCCTTCGACACCCTGAAGTCGGCCGTAGCCAACGGTGCCGAGGTGGTTCTGATAGACACCGCCGGCCGTCTGCACAACAAGATCGGTCTGATGAACGAGCTGACGAAGATTCGCAACGTGATGGCCAAGGTGATTCCCGATGCGCCGCACGAGGTGATGCTGGTACTCGACGGCTCGACGGGTCAGAATGCCTTTGAGCAGGCCAAGCAGTTCACCCAGGCCACGAAGGTCACCTCGCTGACCATCACCAAGCTCGATGGTACGGCCAAGGGGGGTGTGGTGATCGGTATCAGCGACCAGTTCCACATTCCGGTACGCTACATCGGAGTCGGTGAGGGTGTCGACCAGCTGAAGATGTTCGACCGCAAGGAGTTTGTAAATGCCCTGTTTGGCGATGAAAAAAATTAACGTCATAACCCTCGGCTGTTCGAAAAATACGGTCGATTCGGAGCACCTGATGGCCCAGCTTCACGCCTCGGGCTACGAGGTCGTGGCCGATAGCGACCGCACCGATGCCAAGGTGGTGGTCATCAACACCTGCGGATTTATCGGCGACGCCAAGCAGGAGTCCATCGAGCTGATTTTGCAGGCTGCCGAGCTGAAAAAGGCCGGAAAAATCGAGGAGCTCTTTGTCATCGGCTGCCTCTCGGAGCGCTATGCCGAGGAGCTGCGCGAAGAGCTGCCCGAGGTCGATGATTTCTTCGGCGTCAAGGATTGGGAGGGCATTGTCCGCCGCCTCGGAGGCGAGTGGCGCTCGGAGTGTCGCACCGAGCGTATCACCACCACCCCGAAGCACTACGCCTACCTCAAGATTGGCGAGGGCTGCAATTGGAAGTGCGGCTACTGCGCCATTCCGATTATTCGTGGCGAGCACCGCTCGGTTCCGATGGAGGAGCTCCTGGAGGAGGCCCAAAAGTTGGTTCAGGGAGGCGTGAAAGAGTTGATGGTCATCGCCCAGGATACCACCTACTACGGCCTCGACCTCTATGGTCGTCGTCGCCTGGCCGACCTGCTGCGTGCCCTCTGCCGCATCGAGGGGTTGGAGTGGATTCGCCTCCACTACGCCTATCCCACCGCCTTCCCCGACGAGGTAATCGAGGTGATGCGCGACGAAAAGAAGATTTGTAAGTACCTCGACATCCCCTTCCAGCATATCTCGGACAACCAGTTGCGGGCCATGAAGCGCCGCCATACCAAGGCCGAGGCCGAGGCCCTGATTCGGAAGCTGCGCACGGCGATGCCCGATCTGATGCTGCGTACCACGATGCTGGTGGGCTACCCAACAGAGAGCGAAGCCGATTTCGAGGAGTTGATGGCCTTCGTCAAGGAGGTGCGCTTCGAGCGCTTGGGCGTCTTTGCCTACTCCGAGGAGGAGGGCACCTACTCGGCCACCGAACTCACAGACGATGTGCCCGAGGAGGTGAAGCAGCAGCGTGTCGAGCGCCTGATGCGCCTGCAGAGCGACCTCTCGAGGGAGAATAACCTGCGCCGTGTGGGCCGCATCGAGCGGGTGATTATCGACTCGCGCCAGGGCGACTACTATGTCGGGCGCTCGCAGTACGACTCGCCCGAGGTGGACCAGGAGATTCTGATTCCGGCCGACGGAAAACGCCTCTTCCGTGGCCGCTTCTACGAAGTCGAAATCACCGACGCCGCCGAATACGACCTCTACGGGCGGGTAGTTGCCCGATAGGCAACTTAATGAGCAATCAGTAATTAGTAATTGTTTAGGCCTACAGACTATGAGGGCTGGGGTGGCCATTTCTTGTATGCCCAATACAGTAGCAACTCCCAGCAACTCCCAGACCTCTCAGTCCTCTCAGTTTAATTTTGAATTTTGAATTTCCCTCACTCCTCCCGGTTTAATTTTGAATTGCTAATTCCTGATTCAGAAATGGCAAAATTTGGAGGTTTCAAACTTTTTTCCTACCTTTGGGGAGGATAATTGTATTTAGACCGGAAAATGGCTGTTAAAGGAGTGATTGTTGAGTTAGAGGGCCGAATGGAGCAACTCATTGAGGAGCACCATCGTTTGGTTGCGATGTGCAGCCGCCTTGTGGCCGAGCGCGACTCCCTGAAGGAGGAGAAGCGTACACTCGAGCAGCGGGTACGCGACCTGGATCGCGAGCTCGCAAAACAGCAGCTGACCGAGGGCCTGGCCGGGGGTCGGGCCGACAAGGAGAAGGCGCGTGCGCGTGTAAACCGTCTTATGCGGGAGGTAGACAAGTGCATTGCCCTTCTGAACAAACCCGAATAAGCCCTATGGAGGAGACCAAAAAATTGACCATGAACCTGAAGGTGGCCGGCAAGGCCTACCGCGTCAATACGCTTCCCGAGAAGGAGGAGGCCTATCGACTGGCGGAGCAGGAGGTCAATGACTATATCAACAGCTTCAAGAAGGGGAAGTACAAGGGATTCGAGGACCGCGACTACCTCGCAATGGCTGCCCTGCACCTGGCAATTGCCAACGTACAGCTGCGCCAGAGCCGTGAGGTGGGGGGTGAAGATATGAAGGCACTCGACGCCATGAACCGGCGACTCGACGAATACCTCAACGAGCTGAAGAGCGAATTGTAGCCCCGAAAGTGGGGGTCGGCACCCGCAAAAGGCCGACTGCGTTCTGAACATACCAAAGAAATCTACCCGCATAGATTCCTTGAGCTTTGCGAAACTGAACAATTATTACATTGGGGCAACGGATGCTTTGTCAAAATCAGGCCTTAACCTTCGGGTGTCGTCTACGGGCGGCCGTTGGAAGATTGCGAATGGCAGCGACCCCACACCTGACTTATCTTGCAGATTCGTCAAACGAAAGAGGGAATCTTTGCGGTTTTTTTGAACCATTTTTTAACCTAATATAAAACACAACAACAGATGGGTTTAGTTATTTTAACCGCCTGTATATCTGCTGTTCTGGCCATCGGAATTTACATCTGCGTAGCCCGAATTATCTTTAAGCAGAGCATGCTTGCCCGCCGTCAGAATGCCATCAAAGAGGCTGAAGCCGAGGGTGAGATGATTAAGAAGGAGAAGATCCTGCAGGCAAAAGAGAAGTTTATACAACTCAAGAGCGAACACGACCGTCAGGTCAACGAGCGCAATCAGAAGATTGCCCAGAGCGAGCAGCGTGCCAAGCAGATTGAGAGCAATCTGGTGAACCAGCAGCGCGACCTGGAGAACAAAATCCGCGAGAATGACCGCCTGAAAGAGCAGATGCAGAGCCAGATGTTGCGTCTGCAGAACAAGGAGGAGGAGGTTGAGCGTCTGCGCCTGGAGCAGAACAGCCGCCTGGAGCAGATCTCGGGCATGAGCTCGGAGGATGCCAAGAACATCCTCATTGAGAACATGAAGGCCGAGGCCAAGAGCGACGCTGCAGCCTACATCAACGAGACCATCGAGGAGGCCAAGCTCACCGCCACCAAGGAGGCCAAGCGCATCATCGTAGCC